>NZ_CP071955.1:3867500-3992500 GCF_017603965.1 Xanthomonas fragariae
CCATATACGCGGTACGGCAGCTGCTCGGAAATCAGCGCTTCTTCCAGCGCGCGCGACTGCGCGTTGCTGCGATAGAGCACCGCCACTTCGCCGTAGCTGCCGCCGTCGCGCACCCACTGCCGCGCGCGCTCGACCACATAACGCGCCTCGTCGACTTCGTTGTAGGCCCCATACAGATCGATCGGATCGCCATCGCCGGAATCGGTCCACAGCTGCTTGCCGATGCGGTCCGGATTGTGCGCGATCACCGCATTGGCCGCACCCAGAATATTGGCGCTGGAACGGTAGTTCTGCTCCAGCCGCACGGTCTGCGCACCGGGAAAATCCTTCAGAAAGCGCTGGACGTTCTCGACCTTGGCACCGCGCCAGCCGTAGATGGCCTGGTCGTCGTCGCCGACCACGAACACATGCCCGGTCTCGCCGGCCAGCACACGCACGAAGGCGTACTGGATGGCGTTGGTGTCCTGGAACTCGTCGACCAGGATCTCGCGGAAGCGCGCACGGTAATGCGCCAGCAAGGCCGGGGTGTCGCGCAGCAGTTCATGCGCGCGCAGCAGCAACTCGGCGAAATCCAGCAGCCCGGAGCGGTCGCAACGTTCCTGATAGGCCGCATACACCTGCCGGCGCACCTCGGTCCAATCGTCATTGGGCTCGGGCTGGATATGCTGCGGACGGCGGCCTTCGTCCTTTTGCTCGTTGATCCACCAGCTGATCTGCTTGGGCGGGTACTTGCTCTCGTCCAGCTCCAGCGACTGCACCACGCGCTTGACCAGCCGCAGCTGGTCGTCGCTGTCCATGACCTGGAAGCCTTCGGGCAGCCGCGCGTCCTGCCAATGCAGACGCAACAACCGATGCGCCAGCCCATGGAAGGTGCCGATCCACATCCCGCGGCTGCCGTTACGCAGCTGCAGGTCGGTGCGGTGGCGCATTTCGCCGGCGGCCTTGTTGGTGAAGGTCACCGCGAAGATGCCGTGGTTGGGCACACCCTGGACTTCATTGAGCCAGGCGATGCGATGGATCAGCACGCGCGTCTTGCCGGAGCCGGCGCCGGCGAGCACGAGGTAATGCCCCGGCGGCGCGGAAACGGCCTCGCGCTGGGCGGGGTTTAAATGATCGAGCAAATGAGAGACATCCACCGGTGCATTTTACCGGTTGCCGCGTCGCTTCGGCTGAGATCGCGATGAAGCGGTTGGGATTGTGGTAGCTGATCGCCTAGATAGAGTCCCTCTGCGGCCGGCACCGCGATCCCGGTATCTCCTTCAACGCCCCAACACCCCCAACACATTCCGCGCAATCGCCGTGGCCTGCTCCCGCAGCTCCGGCACCGCAAGGCTCTCCCATAATGATCCAGTCCGCAAACTGCCAATCACCCGCAGCCGCGGATTCGCGCAACCATCGGCAGCGATCAGACTGCCATCGGCATCGGTATCTACGCCAATCCCATGCGGCCCGGCCACTGCGATGCCCTGCCCCAGCAATTGCTGCAGCAGCGGGTTGCGCATCGCCTGCACGCGCATTTCCACACCGGTGGCATTGATCAGCGTCTGCACATCCAGCTGCAATGCATGCCCTGCACCGGCACTCACGCGAACGCAAGCGCCCGCCTGAAACGCGACATCCAGCCGCGCGCGATGCAATTGCAATTGTCCACGCGCCTGCATCGCCTGCAGCTGCGCATGCACAGGCGCGGCGATACGGTGACGGTGCACGTCCCAATAACGCACTACATGACGCAGGAAGCGGCACTGATCGGCTATCGACAGCGTTTGCCACAGCGCTTGGCTCAGCGGACGAATGCGCTCCATCACGCCCTGCCAGGGCAAGCCCTGCGCCGCTGCAACGCGCGCATGCGCGCGCAACGTGCGCATGCGCGCGCGCAGCGACATCGTCAACAGCAGCTGCGGGTCGAACTCTGCAACTGCGCCATGCGCCTGCGGCAACGGCAACAATCCATGTCGCGACACCACATGCACCGCTCCACGATGCGCCTGCGCAGCCAGCGTCACCACCGTATCGGCCATGCTCAGCCCCGAGCCGACGATGCATACCGCCGCATCCTGCGGCAATGCCGCGACCGCCTCGGTGTCCCAGGCATCCATCCGCTGCGCGCCCGACAAGCCGGTCGCTCCACGCAGCGGCAACGGCCGTAGCGCGTTGCCCACCGCCAGCACCACGGCGGTGGCCTGCACGGTCTGTCCATCGTCCAGCTGCAGCAGCGCGCCGCCTGCGTTGGGCTGCAATGTCTGCACACGTGCGGCGTGCAAGGTCAGCGTCGCTGGGCTATGCGCGCGTGCAGCGTGCAAGCGATCGCGCAAGTAAGGCGCGTAATGCCGCCGCCCGACAAACTGCCGCGGCAGTTGCGCGTCCTCCAGTTCCGGGTAACACCCATTCGCGCACAGGTAATCGACAAAGTCCTGCGGAGCCTCCAACAGCGCACTCATGCGCGCGGCCGGCACATTGAGCAGGTGCTCGGCACGTGCGGTGGAATACGCCACGCCCTCGCCCAGCACCGGATGCGGTTCGATCAACACGATCTGCATCGGCGCGGTCGCCTGACGCAGCAGCTGCAGCGCAATCAGCACACCGCAAGCGCCACCGCCGACGATGGCGATCAATGTATCGCCAGGATCACGCAGTTCATTCATGGCGCAATTGTAGGCGATGCCTGCGTCGCACTGATGACGGTGGATTGGTCAGTGGGAGAAATGGCCATCGCTCCACAGGCGCCCTGCCTGCCGGTCCGCAGACCTGAATCGACGCGTCCGGGACATGATCAGCCGTTGCCCAGAACACGCTCGCCATTGAAAAGCAGCCAGCCACCCCGTAGCAAGCAGAAATCGAGCGTGGCAGGCTGCGCTTATGAACCGCAGCGGTCAAGTGCCGACCCACCCCAAGCCCAGGAAGGGGAGGCCTGAAGCCTTGGGCAGCCCTTCTGTTAACCGCTCCGAGTCGCACCACCAACAGCAAGCCCCAGCACGCATTGCAAGTAACGACATGTCGCCGTGCCAACCCAAGCCATCCACCACTACATCAACGCATCCGCCAAGCGTGCAATCCCCTCACGACTGCGCCGCCATGCCGGACGACGACGCCACTGTTCCAGATCCAGCTGGCGCGCATTGGCCAGATAGTCCTGCTCGATTTCGCGTAACCGCTTCACCACGCCGGTGTCGTAGCACAACATGCCGATCTCGGCGTTGAGCGCGAACGAGCGGATATCCAGATTGATCGAGCCGACCAGCGCGATGTCTTCGTCCATGCTCAGATGCTTGGCATGCAAGAAATGCGGGCGGTACAGCGCAATCTTCACTCCACAGCGCAGCAGTTCCTCGAAATAGGCTTCCTGCGCCCACGCGGCCAGTCGCTGGTTGTTGCTCGCCGACAAGATCAGCTGCACATCCACGCCCGATACCCCGGCGATGCGCAGCGCACTGAGCAAGGCTTCGTCCGGCACGAAGTACGGTGTCACCAGCACCACCTTACGACGCGCAAGATGGATCACCGCATTAATCGCATCGCGTGCATTCTCGAACGGATACGCAGGCCCGCTGGGCAGCAATTGCGTGACGATATTGGCCGCGCATACCGGCGCGTCCGGCCACACGTCCAGGCGCTGCCCGGTTTCGGTGAACCAATCGCTGGCGAAGACCGCTTCCAGATGATTGACCACCGGCCCGCGCACGCGCGCCACCAGCTCGCGATTGGGCGTGCCGATGATGAAGCCGGCCTCGGCCAGGTTCTGTGAACCGACAAAGCCCATCTGGTTGTCGATTACCGCAATCTTGCGATGGTTGCGCAGATCCATGCGCCCGCTGCGGCGCCAGCGCAGGCCGCCGGGCAACACCGCCAACACCTCCACGCCGCCGGCCTGCAGCCGTTTGCGATAGCGGCGCAAACCGCGTTTGGCGCCCACTGCATCCAGCAACACGCGGCAGCGCACGCCACGCGCACTGGCACGCTCCAGCGCCGCCGCCGCCGCATCGCCCACCGCATCGTCGAACATCAGGTAATACAGCAGATGCACGCGTTTCTCCGCTGCGTCGATCGCCGCGACCAAGGCCTGCAACGACTGCGTGTAGTCGTCCAGCAGTTCCACCGCATTGCCCAGCGTCGGCATGAAATCGCCTTCCCGCTCGATCAGCCGCACCACCTCGGCGCTGCTAGTGTCCGCCTGCGGGGTCCAGCGCAAGGCGTGCAAGGGCAATTGCTGCTCGCGAATCACCTGCGAGGCGGCCGCTTGCCGTTCCACGCGCAGGCGCGACAACCACGGATGCCCGAACAATAGATACAGCGGCAGGCCGACCACCGGCACGAAGCCGATCAACAACAACCAGCTGCGCGCCGCGCCAGGCGTGGTGCGGGTGGGAATCCACAGCAGCGCGGCCAGGCGGATCACCCAGTCCAGCGCCAGTAGCCAAGTCCCTTGCAACCAGTCGGGCAGCATCGGCAATCCGTTTTCAATAAGGAGTCCGATTCTGACCGGGACGGGCGTAAACGCAACGGTGCAGACGTGGGGATTGACGTGTAAAGACGACGAGGATTCGGTTCTGGGGTCAGTGGCATGTTCTAACTACAAGCAAACCCAAATATGCATAGCCCAGATGGATCTTGAGCTGCCTCGCTCTCGGCGCACAGATGCGGCTCGCTACTAACGAGGATGAATGGATGAGCCAGTTCGTCACTCAGGTCCAGCGCATCTTCCTGGCCATCGTCGATGGGCTTGCGCAGGGCCGGCATGGCGACCGTCCAGGAGGCGCACGGGCGCACCGGCCTGCTGCATCACCCCCTGCGTCCGATTTATACCGGTTGTGCTGCTCCGCAGGCACCGTGTCGGTAGCGCCGGGCGACGACCGGATGATGCACGCGACCATCGAGCAATGACGCCACGGCGATGTGCCGGTAGTCGCGCCGACCAGCGAATGCGGGGACCGTGGTTCCGGCGAGAGAGGCCACGCCGGCTGCCGAGTTGTATCGCAAAGTGTTCGAAGGCAATGTATGCCGGGCATGCACATATGCTTGCGACCACACCCGTAACGCATCACCCCGCAACAGAAAAACCCGCCTTTCGGCGGGTTTTTACTTGAAAACAGACCCAGCGATCAGTTGATCACTTGATCTTGCCTTCCTTGTACATGACGTGCTTACGCACGACCGGGTCGTATTTCATCATTTCCATCTTCCCCGGAGTGTTCTTCTTGTTCTTGTCCGTGGTGTAGAAGTGGCCGGTAGCGGCCGAGGAAATCATACGAATCTTGTCACGCTTGCCTTTTGCCATGACTGCTTACTCCTCAGACCTTTTCGCCGCGCGCACGCAGCTCTTTCAGAACGGCATCAATCCCGTTCTTGTCGATGGTGCGCAATGCATGCGCGGAGACACGGAGCTTCACCCAACGGTTCTCGCTGGCGACCCAGAAGCGGCGCTCGTGCAAGTTGGGCAGGAAGCGGCGACGGGTTCTGTTGTTTGCGTGGGAGACGTTGTTACCCGTCTGCACACGCTTGCCGGACACTTGGCATACGCGGGACATTACGCACCTCGATAAATGAATAGCCACCCATAGCCTGGGGAGCGGCGGCCCCGACAGCGCCAGGCTGCCACGCAACGTTGGGAATCAATAACTTACGCTGGAACAGGCCGGCAACCCCATCGCGTTGGGTACCGCCATCCGGAGCGATCCGGGCACAGCGAGCCGCGCATTATGCACGGCATTTTCTTTGGCTACAAGCACTTAGCGAGCGATCGTCGCCTGACCTGAGCCGTCAGTCCTTTCGCTGTCCCCACTGAACTCGATGCGCTGACCAAAGATGTCGCAAAACAGCTGTGTTTTCACACCCTCGAAAAAGCCGTTAGTCGCCGTGTAACCAGCTCCTTGAACGGCAGGCGATGCAGGATGCGACTGCTTCCACCACCACCGATCAATCAGGTCTAGATGTCGTTGCGTATCGGAAAATCGCTCGGGCAGCGCTAATGCGGTCAGGGAGAGAATCCTACGGCGGAGCCGTTGCCGCTCGTGACGCTTTTCCTCGCTGTCGTGGCGGTAGGCAATATGCACGAGCGAATCGATGGCTTCTATTAGTTCTTTTGATGTTTCCTTCCGCACTTTCTCTCGCTCGACCTGCAAAGAGGCTTCTATCTGCCGGCTCGCCACGCATGCCGCGACACAGCCGCCAATAGCAGCAGCAACCAAAGTCGAAACAATGTTTGGCCAATCAATCACGTCAATCTCCTGAGGGAGGGATACCTCACGTTATTTTAAAACGCATGCCGCTGGAATCTACCGTCATTCTGGATTCGATCAGCACATAAGATCCACCACGCTGCGGTAGTGCGATATGTCTCTCGTTTTCATGGCGCGTGCAGCCAGCGATACAACACCAGCAAAGTGAACAAGGTGGACGAGACGATATCGCCGATCACCGTCGTGGCCAGCGGGCGTTTCGTGGTCATGCGCTGCTGCGACCGCAGCCACTCAGCAGTAGCTGCGCGATCAAGCATGTTGTCGCCGGTGGTGTCGCTAGCTTCGTCGGCCTGCCCTGTTCTGGCGCGAAAGTGCCCGGCGCATCCGTCTTCATCTTGCAGGCGGGAGAGCGGGTGCAGTGAGCGCAATCAAACCGCGCGACCCACCATGCTGCGGGTCAGGCCTTGCGCACCACCACCAGATGCCGTTCTCCATCGAGGCCGGGCACCTGCAGCGGATGCACCTCGCGAAGGCTCCAGCCTGCAGGAAGTGCGGCGATCTCGTCGTGCGGGTAAATGCCCTTCATCGCCAGCAGGCTGCCGCCGGGGCGCAACAGGTGCCCACCGACGGCGATGATGCCGGCTAGCGTGTCCAACGCCCGCGCGGTGAGGTGGTCGTAGGCGGCCGGTTCGTCCAGCGCCTCGGCGCGCGACTCGGCCACGCGTGCATTGCCCAGGGCCAAGTGCCGCAGCGCCTCGCGCATGAAACGCGCCTTCTTGCCGTTGCTTTCCACCAGGGTTACCTGCAACTGCGGGCGGGCGATCGCTAACGGGATGCCCGGCAGGCCGGGACCAGTGCCCAGATCGGCGAGCGTGCCGCTGGCGATGTACGGCTGCATGGCCAACGAATCGAGCAGATGGCGGGTGACCATCTCGCGCGGGTCTCGCACGGCGGTGAGGTTGTAGGTCTTGTTCCAACGCACCAGCAGCGTCAGATAGCGCAACAACGGCACGGCAACGTCCGCATCCAGCAATTGGGCCTGCAAGCCGTGCGCAAGTGCGGCGGCTACATCGGGGGGAAGCACGACATCGTTCATGCCGCGATTATCGCAGCTAGCGGCAGCGGTCGGCAGCGCGGCGCACGACCGGATCAGGCACCTGCCACGGACACGCTGCGGCAAGAAGGCGGCTCTCCAGCTGCATGCTGCCGCAGCTGCCTGAAGGACATCGCATGATCGCCGCTTCCGATCCGTCCCGCCGCCGCCTCTTGCAAGGTCTGGGTGCCGACCACTGCCGCCTGGTCCGGTCGCACGCTGGCCGCGCCGTCCGGGCGAGCGATCGTCACCGACGGGGTGCACAGCGGCGATGTACTGAAGGGCCGAGCGCGCTGCTGTGGAGCCGTTGCGATCGCCCGGTGCGCGCGGGTGGAATGTGAGATGCGCCCGAGCCTGCGTCAGGGGGGCGCGTGGATGGCAGATGGCGGTGCCGGCACATGACTTCACGCGGATGTGGATCTGGGCGCGTTGCCGCGCGATCACGACATCCTGTAGCCGCAACCGGGCGCGGACGCCCTTCGGGCCGACCATGGTGTTTCAAAAGGCCCCACACCTGCGCCGAACACCTGGCCGTTAGCCGATTACCAGTTCTTCGGCGAAGTGCAGATCGATGGCGCGAGTGGCGTGCCGACCGTGACCTTGCGCGATCTGCACGGCGTGGCGCAATCTCGTCAGCCGATTCTGCCGCGTAGTCGAGACGTGCCGACATCCCTGCGTGGTTTGCGCAGGGATGCATTGGACGCCGTGCGTCGCCACCTCCCATGCAGTGGCCGCGCCCGCCTTGTGATTGCGTGGCACGCGTGATCGCCGCCATTAGCCGGCCGCCACCGGATAAAACGCCAACGCCGCACGGTAGCCCGGTGCTGCCCACCACTCGTGCAAATGCCAGTGCGTGGCCTGGCCGATTGCGGGATCGCACCACTGCAATTGCAGCGCGCCGTCGGCTCTCAATGCATACGCAAGCCGATGCAGACCAAACGACAGGCCATGCCCGTAGGCCTTGAGCAAGGCTTCCTTGGCGCACCACAGACGAAAAAACAGCGCTTGTTGCGCGTCAGGCTCAAGCACGGCCAGCAGTGCGATTTCATCGGGATGGAAGAAACGTTGCGCGATCTCCAGCAGACGCAGGCGGGGGCGGATGCATTCCAGGTCCACACCCAACCGCACGCCTTCGCCCAGCCCGACCAGCAAGTAGTCGCCGCTGTGGCTCCAGCCGGTGTCCCGCTCAGGCAGAGCCCGTTGCAGAGATGGACGACCACGTGCGTCGCGCTGCAATGGCACCTGCGCGGGGTCGATACCTAACGCCTGACCGAGCAATTGCCGCGCCTGCGGCTCGCCGCGTTCGCCGTGCCGATGCGGGCGCAGCCATAGCTGTACCGGGCCGTGCTGCCAACTCGCCTGCGCTGTCACGTGTTGTGCACAAAGCCGAACGATGGGCGAGCTTGTTCACCGCGCTCGACAGCTGCTTCACGCGGGGCTGCGTCCAATGGCGCCGATGCACTACTTCCGGTGCATTCGAACAAGGAGATCGGCAACATGGGCATCATCATCTGGTTGATCGTCGGCGGCATCGTGGGTTGGCTGGCCAGCATCATCATGCGTCGCGATGCACAGCAGGGCATCATCCTCAATGTGGTGGTCGGTATTGTCGGCGCCATGATCGCCGGGTTTTTGTCCGGTAACAGCATCAATCAAGGCGTCACGTTGATGACGTTCGTGTGGTCGTTAATCGGCGCGGTGATCCTGCTGGCGATCGTCAATCTGTTGACCCGTGGCCGCGCGCGTTAATCAAAAGCGCACGTTGATTTACCCAACGCCCGGGCTTGCCTGGGCGTTTTCGTTTCAGCCATCGACCGGGATGCGATCAGCCGGGTGATGGACACCATCTTCCACAGGCGCCGTGATGTTCAAAGCATACGGATTGACGCCTTCCAGACAAACAACGTTGTAGCCGTATTCGTTGGGAGTAGAGCGGCGACGGTGATACGTATAGATACCGCATACGCCGCAGAAATAATGCGCAGCCGCATGCGTGTTGAACTGATACAGCCGCAGCACGTCTTCGCCTTGCAACAGATGCAGACCGTCCAGCGTGACCGAGGCGACAATGGCGCCGCGACGGCGACACATCGAGCAATCGCAGCGACGTGGATCGAGCAGACCGTGCGGCAAGTCGAGTTCGATCCGCACCGCGCCGCAGTGGCAACTCAGCCGATGCACCGGCCCAAGCGTGACCTCGCCCACCTTATGGGTACTCCGCCGCAACGTGCGCTCGCTCATCCGCCGGCCTCCGCTGCCGCAAGCTGCACCCATGCCGGTGCGTGATCGCTGGGGCGCTCCCAGGTGCGTGGCTCGCGATCGATGCCCGATTCCACTACGCGTGCGCGCAAGGCGTCCGACACCAGGGTCAGATCGATACGCAGACCGAGATTGCGGCGGAACCCGGCCTGGCGGTAATCCCACCAGCTGAACTGCTCGGCCTCGTCGTGGTGCAAACGAAACGCATCATGCAGGCCCAGCGCGAGCAACTTCTGCAGCGCGGCGCGCTCGGCAGTGGATGTAAGGATGTGGTGCTCGTCCCACACCGCCGCATCGTGCACATCGCGCACATCCGGGGCGATGTTGAAGTCACCCAGCACGACCAGTTGCGGGTATGTTTGCAGTTCCTGCGCCAGCCAATCGTGCACCGCGGCGAGCCAGCGCAGCTTGTAGGCGTATTTGTCCGTGCCCACGTTCTGGCCGTTGACCACGTATAGGTTGACGATGCGCACGCCATCGACAGTGGCAGCGATGACCCGCTGCTGCACGTCATCGAAACCGGGGATACCCATCTGCACGTCCAGCGCCGGCAAGCGCGACAGGATCGCCACGCCGTTGTAGGTCTTCTGCCCGCAAAACACGCTGCGATAGCCCAACGCCGCAAGCGCCGCATCTGGAAATTTGTGGTCTTCCAGCTTGGTTTCCTGAATGCCGACCACGTCGGGTGCGAACGTGCCTAGCCACTGTTGCAGGTGCGGTAGGCGCACGTTGAGCGAGTTGACGTTCCAGGAGGCAATCTTCATGGCGCGGACCGTGGTTCAAACCGCCAATGGTACCCCGCCGTTCGCTTGGCCCTTAGGGCTGCGGTGCGAGGCGCACGCCGAGCTGGTTGGCAACCGGGCGTCGCGTCCAGGGAGCCGGTGTGGGTCGGGCGGTTGAGGGCACGTATGCGGCCGTCCACACACGCGGCCCGGGTTCTGGAGCCGCCGCCATCCAGGTGATGACGGCCAAATCGATGCGGCCGCCTTCGATCGACAGTCCTTCGGCGGTGACGCCCTGGCCTGCGGCCGGCACGGTGGCGAAGCGGCCTGGAATCTGATGTTGTCCAAAACGCACAACGCCGGCACTGGTCCGGGGTTGTGCGATCACAACAAGATGAGTCGGTGCGTCAGTGACCCGACGGACCGGTGGCCCCTAAGCCGGTTTCGGCACGGATCTGCTGCGCCTTGAATGCGGCACGTTCGTTGGCCGCCTGCGGGCTGCGATCCAGGATCGAGAATAGCCAGATACCGACAAAGCCAATGGTGACCGAGAACAGCGCCGGCGAGGTGTATGGGAACGGCGCCGAGCCGGCTGCATTCCCCAGCGTGTCTACCCACACCGACGGCGACAGCACGGTGAGCAGCAGCGAGGAGACCAGGCCCAGGAAGCCGCCGATCACCGCACCGCGGGTGGTGCAGTTCTTCCACAACAGGGACAGGATCAGCACCGGGAAGTTGGCCGAGGCGGCGATGGCGAACGCCAGCGACACCATGAAGGCCACGTTCTGCTTCTCGAACACGATACCCAGCAGCACCGCGATCACGCCCAACACCAGGGTGGTGAGACGCGAGACCTTGAGCTCCGAACCGGGTGCCGGATTGCCCTTCTTGATCACCGTGGCATACAGGTCATGCGACACCGCCGAGGCACCGGACAGGGTCAGGCCTGCGACCACTGCCAGGATGGTGGCGAAGGCCACTGCGGAGATGAAGCCCATGAACACGTTGCCGCCCACTGCGTTGCCGACCAGCACCGCCGCCATGTTGGCAGCACCCTTGCCGCCGTGGATGGTGCCGGTGGCGACATCGGCGTACTGCGGGTTGGTCAGCACCAGCGCGATCGCACCGAAGCCGATGATGAAGATCAGGATGTAGAAGTAGCCGATCCAGGTAGTGGCCCACAACACCGACTTACGCGCCTGCTTGGCATCGGGAACGGTGAAGAAGCGCATCAGGATGTGCGGCAGGCCGGCGGTGCCGAACATCAGCGCCATACCGAACGAGATCGCCGAGATCGGGTCTTTGACGAAGCCGCCCGGCCCCATGATCGACAGGCCCGCTTTTGCTGCGTCCTGCGGCGATGCACCACCGTTGGCCGCAATCGCGGTCTTCACCCGCACGCCCTCGGCAAACAACGCCTCGAAGCTGAAGTTGAAGTGCCACATGATCGCCACAGCCATGAAAGTCACGCCGGTCAACAGCAGCACTGCCTTGATGATCTGCACCCAGGTGGTTGCGGTCATGCCGCCGAACAGCACGTAGACCATCATCAACAGGCCGACCAGCGTCACTGCGATCCAGTAATCCAGACCGAACAGCAGCTTGATCAACGCACCGGCGCCGACCAGCTGTGCGATCAAATAGAACAGCACCACCACCAGCGTGCCGGACGCGGCAAAGCTGCGGATCGCCGTCGGTGCGAAACGATAACCGGCCACGTCGGCGAAGGTGTACTTGCCGAGGTTGCGCAACCGTTCGGCCATCAGGAAGGTCAGGATCGGCCAACCCACCAGAAAACCGATCGCATAGATCAGGCCGTCGTAGCCGTTGGTCATCACCGCTGCGGTAATGCCCAGGAACGAGGCCGCCGACATGTAGTCGCCGGCGATCGCCAGGCCGTTCTGGAAACCGGTGATGCCGCCGCCGGCGGTGTAGAAGTCCGAAACCGAGCGGGTGTTCTTGGCCGCCCATTTGGTGATCCACAAGGTGCCCAGCACGAAGAAGCCGAACATGCCGATCGCCACCCAATTGGTGGGCTGCTTGTCGACCTGACCAATGTCACCGCCGGCTGCCAGCGCGATGCCGACCGGCAGCAGCCCGGCCAGAATCAGGAGAAGACGCGAATACTTGCTCATTTGCCGGCTTCCTCCAGAATCTGCGCGGTCAGCTGGTCGTAGGTATTGTTGGCGCGACGCACGTAAATGGCGGTGATGACGATGGTGAACACCATTACCCCGATGGCGATCGGGATACCGATCGATGTCACCCCATCGCCGATTGGTGTGGCAAGAAACGCCTTGTCGAAGGCGATCAGGCCGATGTAGCCGAAATAGGCCAGCAACATCAGCACGGTGAGTGTCCAGCCCAGCGCATTACGCTGGCGCTTGAGCGCGTGGTACTTCGGATTGGCATCGATCTTGGCGATCAATGCGTCATTCGAGACGGTCATGGTCTATCTCCTGATAGAGCGCTGATAAAACGACGGTGGCGATGCCTGCCCAACCGGAATGGAACGCGACGCCAGTGGCAGAAAACTAGAAGCTGTACTTGGTAGTGAATTGCAGGCGCGAGATATCGCCGCTGCCGCCATTTTCGGCTTCGCGACGCCCATACATCAGCTCTGCACCCACATCCACCTTGGGCAGCGGCGAATAGAAGATGTTGGTGCACAGGCTCTGTTGAGACGCGCTCGCCAACGCGCCGGTGTTGGACAACGCGTGGTCGTAATTCAGCCGCGAATACATGATCGTGCTGCGCAGCCTGGCGTTGTAATCGTGGCGCCAGGCCACCCAGCCGGCCACGGTGGTGATGGTGGTGATGGTGGTGATGTTGCCGTCCACATCGAGTTCCACATCCGATGCTGCTGCGCAGACACCAGCAAGTGGACCTGACGCTCAAGCTCGGCAATGCGTGCTCCCAGCGCCTTTTCCCTGGGCGTTTGCGCCAACCCCACGCCCGGCAGGATGGTGGCCGCACATAAGGCAGCCGCCGACCAATGGCGCACCATCGGTGCAGTACGGTGTTTCATGAAACCCTCTCCCCAATGAAGGCCTCGCGCTCGATGGCGATGCAGTACCGAGCGTGAGGCAGTCCGCGCTTCGGCGCCTATTCGCCTTTGGTCGTATGTGCGCAACCCCGCTGCATTGGTTACGACCATGGTCTAAGAGGCCGTTGACTGCCGGGACAGAATGGATGCGGCACACTGATCGTCTAACGAGGACAGCAACAACGCCCTCTCCCGACAAGTTCATCGCAAGTGAGGGTGCCATGGCTGATGTTTATCCCGTCGATCCCGCGTTCGCCGCCGATGCGCGCGTCACGCGCGAGCAGTACGCAACGCTGTACCGCGAGTCGATCCAACACCCCGAGCAGTTCTGGGGCAAGGCCGCGCAGCGGCTGGAATGGTTCAAGCAGCCCACCCACGTGAAGGATGTCAGCTTCGCGCTGGACGACTTCCATATCCGCTGGTTCGACGATGGCGAACTCAATGCCAGTGTCAATTGCCTGGATCGCCAGCTGGCCACCCGCGGCGACAAGACCGCGTTGTTGTTCGAACCCGACAGCCCGGATGCCGCGTCGTACCCGGTCACCTATCGCCAGTTGTACGAGCGCGTCTGCAAGCTCGGCAATGCGCTGCGCAACCTTGGCGTCAAGAAAGGCGACCGGGTCACTATCTATCTGCCGATGATCGTCGATGCGGCCGTGGCCATGCTCGCCTGCGCACGCATCGGTGCAGTGCACTCGGTGGTATTCGGTGGCTTTGCCGCCAATTCGATTGCCGATCGCGTGATCGATTGCCAGAGCAAGCTGATCATCACCGCCGACGAAGGTCTGCGTGGAGGCAAGAAGATTCCGCTCAAGGCCAACGTCGATGCGGCACTGAAAAATCCCGCCACCAACACGGTGGAAACAGTGCTGGTGGTGCGTCACACCGGTGGTGCGGTGGACATGCAGGCGCCGCGCGATCGCTGGTTCCATAATGTGGTCGACGGCCAGCCGGCCGAGTGCGAACCCGAGCGCATGAACGCGGAAGACCCGTTGTTCATCCTCTACACCTCCGGTTCCACCGGCAAGCCCAAGGGCGTGCTGCACACCACTGCCGGCTATCTGTTGTTTGCTAGCTACACGCATGAAGTGGTGTTCGACCTGCGCGAGGACGACATCTATTGGTGCACCGCCGATGTGGGCTGGGTCACCGGCCACAGCTACATCGTCTACGGCCCGCTCGCCAACGGCGCCACCGCGGTGATGTTCGAAGGCGTGCCGAACTACCCGAATGTGTCGCGCTTCTGGGAGGTGATCGACAAGCACCAGGTCAGCTTGTTCTACACCGCGCCCACTGCGATCCGTGCGCTGATGCGCGATGGCCAAGCGCCGGTCAAGAAAACCTCGCGCAAGAGTCTGCGCCTGCTCGGCAGCGTCGGCGAGCCGATCAATCCGGAAGCCTGGCGCTGGTATTACGAAGTGGTCGGCGACAGCCGTTGCCCGATCGTGGACACCTGGTGGCAGACCGAAACCGGCGGCATCCTGATCTCGCCGCTGGCTGGCGCAGTCGATCTCAAACCCGGCTCGGCAACGCTACCGTTCTTCGGCGTGCAACCGGCCCTGGTCGATGCCGAGGGCAAGATTCTGGAAGGCGCCACCGAAGGCAATCTGGTGCTGCTGGATTCGTGGCCGGGCCAGATGCGTAGCGTCTACGGCGACCATCAGCGTTTCATCGACACCTACTTTCGCACCTATCCGGGCAGCTACTTCACCGGCGACGGCTGCCGCCGCGATGCCGATGGCTATTACTGGATCACCGGCCGCGTGGACGATGTGATCAACGTGTCCGGCCACCGCATCGGTACCGCCGAAGTGGAAAGCGCACTGGTCTCCCACCCGAAGGTCGCCGAAGCGGCAGTGGTCGGCTTCCCGCATGACGTCAAGGGCCAGGGTATCTACGCCTACGTAACCCTGATCGCTGGCCAGACCCCAAGCGAGGAACTGCACAAGGAATTGGTGAGCTGGGTGCGCAAGGAGATCGGCCCGATCGCCTCGCCCGATCGCCTGCAGTGGGCTCCGGGCCTACCCAAGACCCGCTCGGGCAAGATCATGCGCCGCATTCTGCGCAAGATCGCCGAGAACGCCCCGGATCAACTGGGCGACACCTCGACCCTGGCCGATCCTTCGGTGGTGGACTCGCTGGTGAGAGAACGACTGACGCGCTGAAGAGCCGGGTTTGGGGAGTTGGCATTGGCAAAAGCAGGTTTCCAATCGTTTGATCATGCCGCTCTTTCATCTGCATTGTCGGCTGGCAACTTTGAGGCCGATGACATTTTTGTCCCTGCTTTGGCGAACCTCAACGCGCGAATCTCCAAGTCCCGTGCCTTTGCAAATGCCGGCTCCCAAATCCCATGTTCGTGCAAATTCTCAATCCCAAATCCCGGCCCCCCAAATGCCCACCCTGCTGATCGCCGACGACCATCCCTTGTTCCGTGAAGCTTTGCGTGGGGCGGTGCAGCGCGTGATGCCGGGGGTGCAGCTGTTCGAGGCCGACACGGTGGATGCGTTGTACACCTTGGCCGATGCGCAACCGGATGCCGATCTATTATTGATGGATCTCAATATGCCGGGCGCGCAGGGATTCAGCGCGTTGGTGCACATGCGTTCGTTGCATCCGCAGTTGCCGGTGGTGGTGGTGTCGGCGCGCGAAGAGCCTACGGTGATGCGGCGTGCGATCGACCATGGCGCATTCGGGTTCATTCCCAAATCCGCCGATTCGGACACTATTGGCCGCGCCTTGGCCACGGTGCTCGATGGCGAGCGCTGGATCCCGGCCGAGGCGCAGAACCTGCCGCCCACCGACAGCGAAGAACGCGAAGTGGGCCAGCGCCTGCGCGATCTCACACCGCAACAATTCCGCGTGTTGCAGATGCTCGGCGCCGGGCGTCTCAACAAGCAGATCGCCTACGATCTGGGTGTGTCCGAAGCCACCATCAAGGCGCATGTCACTGCGATCCTGCGCAAGCTCGGCGTCACCAACCGCACCCAGGCGGTGCTGATGGCCGGCAAGCTCGCCATCGATGCCGACGGCATCGTACTGCCGCCGCCCGAAGAAGACTGAAAGCGACAAACGCACGACTGCGCTCACCACCAGGCGGGGTGCGGCCCATACTCGGATCGGCCCAGATCATCAGGATCGACCAGCTGCGGTCATCCGGATTGGCCGGGATACAGATGCAGTAGCGATCGCCTTGCTTGCACAGATCCAGCGCACAGATCGTGCTCAACTGCTTGCGCAACGCAGGGCCGATCGGCGTCCGGTCGAGCAGGTCGGGGGAAGGCCGCAGCACGACGTCCGGGTATCTCAAACGCTGCTGGCGAACCATGTAGCCAGTAGCGATCGGCCGCTCATGTCGCCGCCCAGGTACCCGCCCATGCTGCACTGCAGCGTGATATGTTCACTTATGATTGCCATATTCATATGCGAACAGCCGGGCACCTGCCGGCTGGTGGACGTCGCGATGCCCTGCTCCTGCTTTCCCAATTCCGCACACGTAAGCCACACGACCGTAACCCCGGCGGAGCGCTGTGCGTGAACATTGCGCGGCAGCGTCTGGGCACCACCAACGTGCAACTCCCGGCCTTGGGCTTTGGCGCAGCGCCGATCGGCAATCTGTATACGGAAGTCGACGAGGGCCAGGCGCTGGACGCCGTAGCTGGCGCGTTCGAGGCCGGCATCGGCCATTTCGATACCGCGCCTTACTACGGCTATGGGCTCAGCGAGACGCGCCTGGGCCGTGGTCTGGCCGGTGTGCCGCGCGAGTCCTACACGTTGTCGACCAAGGTCGGCCGCTGCCTCTACGACGATGTGCAGGCAGCCCCGGGGCACGACGGCTTTGCGGTGGCGGGCCGCCGCGCCGCGTTCGACTACAGCGCCGACGGCGTGCGGCGCGCGTTCGCCGCCAGCCTGAAGCGTCTGGGTACCGACTATATCGATGTGCTGCTGTTGCACGACATCGGTGCGCTCACCCACGGCGACAACCACGCCCAAGTGCTGCGCCAGGCCTTGGAGGAGGCTTTGCCGGCAATGGCGGAGCTGAAGGCGGCCGGTGCCTGCGGGGCGATCGGGCTGGGCATCAACGAGCAGGACGTGGCGCTGGAGGTGCTGCCGCGGTTTCCGCTCGACTGCGTGATGCTGGCCGGCCGCTACACGCTGCTGGAACAGCACGGTGCGGGCGCGCTGCTCGACCAGGCCCAGCAACGTAACGTGGCGATCCTGTCGGCAGGCCCTTACAGTTCGGGCCTGCTCAGCGATGCACGCGGCCCTGGCGCGACCTACAACTACGCGCCGGTCGACGGGGCCACCTTGCAGTACGCGCAGCGTCTGTACGCAGCCTGCGCGGCGTTCGATGTGGATATCGGTGCGGCGGCGTTGCAGTTCCCGCTCGCGCATCCGGCAGTGACCACGGTGGTGGCCGGCATGCGTACCGTGGCCGAGGTGCAATCGGCCGCCACGCGCCTGCACGCACCGATTCCACCCGAACTGTGGCAGCGCCTGCGCGATGACGGCCTGCTCGGTGCGGACCTGCCCACGCCATGAGCCGCGTCGACGCGCACCTGCATTTCTGGCAGCTGGCCCGGGGCGATTACGGCTGGCTGACGCCCGAGCTGGCGCCGCTGTATCGCGACTTCGGGCCCGATGACATCGGCGATGCATTGGACGCGGCCGATGTCGATAGCGTCGTAGTGGTGCAAGCCGCCGCGACCGAGGCCGAGACCTGTTACCTGTTCGAGCTGGCACGCGCCGATGCGCGCATTGCCGGGGTGGTTGGTTGGGTGGATTTCGCCGCGCCCGATGCCCCCGCGCGCATCGGTGCGCTGGTGCAGGCCGGCGGTGGTTCGCTCAAAGGTCTGCGCCCGATGGTGCAGGATATCGCCGATGTGCAATGGCTGGCCCAGCCCGAATTGGACCCCGCATTCGACGCACTGCTCGCGCACGATCTGGCCTTCGACGCCTTGATCCGCAGCGTGCATGTGCCTGCATTGCAAATGCGTTTGAAGCGTCATCCGGGCTTGCGGGTGGTTGTCGATCACTGCGGCAAACCGCAGATCGCCGCGGGCGAATTCGTCGCCTGGGCGGCCGGTATGGCGGCGCTGGCGCAGCATCCCAACGTCCATTGCAAGCTGTCGGGCCTGCTCACCGAAGCAGCGCGCGGCGCCGGCGTGGAGGCGCTGGAGCCGTATGTCGCGCATCTGTTTGCGCGCTTGGGCCCGCAGCGTGTGCTGTGGGGCAGCGACTGGCCGGTGCTGACCCAACGCGCCGATTACGCGCAGTGGCTCGACATCGCACAGCACCTGGTCGCCAAACACGCCGACGGCCATGCCAAAGCGGTGTTCGGCGACAACGCACGTACGTTCTATCGTCTGCCACGACCGGCGGCCCCTACCCACGGAACCTCTTCGGTATGACTGTCTCGATCTCTACCACTCCCAACGACCGCTTGCGCGGCAAGCGCTGCCTGATCACCGCCGCCGGCGCCGGCATCGGCCGCGAAAGCGCGCTGGCCTGCGCACGCGCCGGTGCGCAGGTGATCGCCACTGATATCGACGCCGCTGCATTGCAGGCGCTGGCCGCCGAATCGGATGCGATCGCCACGCAGCTGCTCGACGTTACCGACGCCTCCGCGATTGCCACGCTCATCGCTGCGCACGACCCGTTCGATGTGTTGTTCAACTGCGCCGGCTTCGTGCACCAAGGCAGCATTCTCGACTGCGACGAACCGGCGTGGCGCCGCTCGTTCTCGATCAACGTCGATGCGATGTACTACACCTGCAAGGCGGTGCTGCCGGGCATGCTCGAACGCGGACACGGCAGCATCATCAACATGTCCTCGGTCGCCTCCAGCATCAAGGGCGTGCCGAACCGCTTCGTCTATGGCGTCACCAAGGCCGCAGTGATCGGCTTGAGCAAGGCCATCGCCGCCGATTACGTGGCCCAGGGCGTGCGCTGCAACGCGATCTGTCCGGGCACCATCAAGACACCGTCGCTGGGTCAGCGGGTCCAGGCGCTGGGTGGCGACGAACAAGCGGTGTGGAAGAACTTCACCGACCGCCAGCCGATGGGCCGCCTGGGCGAGGCGCGCGAAATCGCGCAGCTGGTGGTGTACCTGGCTTCGGACGAGTCATCGTTCACCACTGGTCAGACCCACATCATCGATGGCGGCTGGTCCAACTGAGAGCGACAGAAAAACGATGACGCTCACCGCAAGATGGGCGTGGCCGGTGCGGTGCGGCATGGACCGCTCTTACGCTTCGATTCTGCGTGCGCCGTCCACACCCACCTGATGCACGCGCGCTACGTTTGCCAGCCGCTCCAATTCCTCACCTGCAAAGGAAAACCCCATGAAACTCGTACGCGTTGGCGCCCACGGCCAGGAACGTCCCGGCGTGATCGATAGCGAAGGCCGCATCCGCGATTTGAGCGGCGTGATCGACGATGTGGCCGGCCAGCACATCACCAACACCGGCCTGGACAAACTGCGCGCACTGGATGTCTACACGCTGCCGCTGATCGAAGGCGATGTGCGTTATGGCGCTGCGATCGGGCAGATCGGCAAGTTCATTTGCGTCGGTTTGAATTACGCCGACCACGCCGCCGAATCGGGCATGGAAGTGCCCAAGATGCCGATCCTTTTCATGAAGGCCACCACTGCGGTGACCGGACCCAACGACACCGTGATCATCCCGCGCGGCTCGGTCAAGAGCGATTGGGAAGTGGAACTGGGTGTGGTGATCGGCGATATCGCGCGCGATGTCTCGGTGGACGACGCGTTGGCGCATGTGGCCGGCTACGCAGTGATCAACGATTTGTCCGAGCGCCAATTCCAGCTCGAACACGGCGGCCAGTGGGTCAAGGGCAAGAGCGCCGATACCTTCGGCCCGATCGGCCCGTGGCTGGTCACCCGCGATGAGGTGCCGGATCCGCAGCGCCTGTCGATGTGGCTGGAGGTCAACGGCCACCGCTATCAGAACGGCAACACCCGCACGATGGTGTTCGGCGTGGCCGAACTGGTCAGCCACATCAGCCGCTACATGACGCTGATGCCGGGCGACGTGATCAGCACCGGTACCCCGCCGGGCGTCGGCCTGGGCCAGAAGCCGCCGGTCTACCTCAAGCCGGGCGATGTGATGGAACTGGAGATCGAAGGCCTGGGTCGTCAGCGCCAGCCAGTGGTGGCGCATCCGCGCGATGTGACCTGAAGCGCGCTCCCCGCAGGAGAGGTGCTTTCAATCCCTCCTTTATCGTTTCTATCGCCCAGGACTTTCATGAGCACCATCATCGCCCTCGAGACCCACGACGTCCGCTTCCCCACCTCGCGCGAGCTCGATGGGTCGGATGCGATGAATCCGGACCCGGATTACTCCGCCGCCTATGTCGTGCTGCGCACCGATGCGCCGGATGACCTGGCCGGTTACGGCCTGGTGTTCACCATCGGCCGCGGCAACGATGTGCAGACCGCCGCAGTAGCGGCACTGGCCGAACACGTGGTCGGCCTGCGCGTGGAAGACGTCATCGCCGATCTGGGTGCCTTCGCGCGCCGCCTTACCAACGACTCGCAACTACGCTGGCTCGGCCCGGAAAAGGGCGTGATGCACATGGCCATCGGCGCGGCGATCAACGCCGCCTGGGATCTGGCCGCACGCGCTGCGAAAAAACCGCTGTGGCGCTACATCGCCGAACTCAGCCCGGAACAGCTGGTCGACACCATCGACTTGCGCTACCTCACCGACGCGCTCACCCGCGACCAAGCGCTGACCATCCTGCGCGATGCACAACCGCAGCGTGCGCAACGCATCGCCACGCTGATCGAACGGGGCTACCCCGCCTATACCACTTCTCCCGGCTGGCTCGGCTATTCCGACGAGAAACTGGTGCGTCTGGCCAAGGAAGCGGTGGCCGACGGCTTCCGCACCATCAAGCTCAAGGTCGGCGCCAACGTGCAGGACGACATCCGCCGCTGCCGCCTGGCGCGCGCAGCGATCGGCCCGGACATCGCGATGGCGGTGGATGCCAATCAGCGCTGGGACGTGGGCCCGGCGATCGACTGGATGCGTCGGCTGGCCGAATTCGACATCGCCTGGATCGAAGAACCCACCAGCCCGGACGATGTCCTCGGCCACGCCGCCATCCGCCAGGGCATCGCCCCGGTGCCGGTGTCCACCGGCGAGCACACCCAGAATCGCGTGGTGTTCAAGCAGCTGCTGCAAGCAGGTGCGGTGGACCTGATCCAGATCGACGCCGCACGCGTCGGCGGCGTCAACGAAAACCTCGCCATCCTGCTGCTTGCCGCCAAGTTCAATGTCCGCGTGTTCCCGCACGCTGGCGGTGTCGGCCTGTGCGAACTGGTACAGCACTTGGCCATGGCCGACTTCGTCGCCATCACTGGCAGGATGGAAGACCGCGCCATCGAATTCGTCGACCACTTGCACCACCATTTCCTCGACCCCGTCCGCATCCAGCACGGTCGCTACATGGCCCCGCAAGCAGCCGGCTTCTCCGCCGAAATGCACCCTGCCTCCATTGCAGAATTCAGCTACCCGGACGGCCATTTCTGGGTCGAAGATCTGGCAGCGTCGAAGGTGTAATCGAACGCATCGCACAGCCTTGAAGCGCAGAATTTGGAGAGGCGGCTCCAGCGTCGATGGGCTTTGTTGACGCATTGCCACTGAAGCCGCCTCCGCACGCAGCGCCCACGATCCAGATCGCTGGCCGATGACGCATCGTACAAACAGCCGTGCAGCCACCATGCCGCGTTATCCAGCTTGGGTCGCCATCAGATAATGACCCGTCTGCGCCTACCAACCAAACGACGTCTCAACAGCCAATCCCGTGCTACGCATAGCCACCCGGCCTGCCGACCCATCTAGTCGGCAGCGCCATCCTGCACCGCCACCGCCTCACTCAACGCAAAAATCCGCTCAGCCTCCCGCCACTTCTCCCCCGGCGCACTCCCAGGCAACGGCTTCTGAAACCGCCACATCAAGTCTTCCCACGCCTGAATCCGCGGATCACTCGCGTCCCGCGCTGCCTTGGCGGCAGGATCGTAACCGGCGCCAACCTCCATCAACATCACCAACCGATCGCCGCTGCGAAAGATCTCCAACGCCAAGATCCCCGCCTTGCGCAACGATGCCACCACCTCCGGCCACACCTCGGTGGGTTGATGCCAACGCTCGTACTCGGCGATCAACTGCGGATCGTCGTGCAGATCCAACACATAACACAGACGCCGCATGCTCACGCTCCTGCAACCACAGGCGCCGCGCGAGGCGCGCCCAACGCGAACGACAAGATCACCGCAAAGCACGCGCCGGGCACCGCAATCGCCCAATGGATGCCGGCCATGTCCGATACCGCGCCCATCAACGCGGTGAGCAACGCACCACCGATGATCGACATTACCAGCAAGCAAGAGCCGAGCTTGCGTGCGTCGTCATGCATGCCATCCAGGCCCAGCGCGAAGATGGTCGGGAACATCACCGACATGAACACGCTTGCGGCAACCAACGCATACAGCCCGGTCCAACCCGGCAGCGCGATCGCCACCGCGCACAAGACCACATTGATCGAAGCAAAACTCGCCAGCAACCTAGCCGGTGCCAGATAGCGCAACAGCGCGGTGCCGATGAAACGCCCGGCCATGAACAACACCAGCGAAATGGTCAGGTAGGTGGCAGCGGTTTTTTCCGGCGTGCCGGGCACTGCATCCTGCAGATAGCGGATCAGGTAACTCCAGATGCCCACCTGCGCACCCACATAGAAGAACTGCGCCACCACCGAAAACACGAACAGGCGGTTACGCAGCAGCTCACCGAAACGTGCGTGCTTGGGTGGGGCCTCCCCCATATCTGCGCCGCCGGTGGGAAAGCGCACCAGCGCGATCAGGATCGCCCACAGCACCACTACTCCACCAATCACCAGGTAAGGCGTCTGCACCGCAGCCGATTCGGTGGCGAAGAACGCAGCGCGCGCCGCCGGTTCCATGGCTGCCAGCTCGGTTGGGGTGTGCTCCACACCGGAAAAGATGAAGTGCTGGCCGACCAGCACGCCGGTGATCGACCCCAGCGGGTTGAACGCCTGCGCCAGGTTCAAACGCCGTGCCGCGCCGTCGGCCGGGCCGAGCACGGTCACCAACGGATTGGCGGTGGTTTCCAGGAACGCCAGGCCACTGGCGATCACGAACAAGCCCAGCAGAAACAGCCAGTAGGTGTGCACCTGCACGGCCGGATAGAACAAGAATGCACCGCACGCGTACAGCAGCAGCCCCAGCACCACCGCCGCCTTGTAGCTGTAGCGACGCATGAACATCGCCGCCGGCATCGCGAACACGAAATAACCAAGGTAGAAAGCGCTCTGGACCAATCCTGCCTGCAGGTCGGTCAGCTCGAAGGCCTTCTTGAACTGCTTGATCAGAATGTCGTTGAGATTGTTGGCCATGCCCCACAAGAAGAACAGGCTGACGATCAATAACAGGGGAACCATGGCGGTACGCGCCAAGTTACCGCGCGGTGACGCGGCAATTTCACTGTGATGCATGCGACCGATCCCCTCCCAAGGCTGTGGCGCTTGCGTTGCTGTGCGGCGAGCGTACTGCGCGCACCGGTGCCATGCAAATATAAAATCTTTGTTTATATTTGCACGAAAGCGCCGCACCTCACCCCTGCCCGCGATGCCTGTACCCTGGCGCGCCGCAGCCTTGCCTGGAGCCACAAACGGATGAGCACCGAACCCGCCAAGTACCGCGCCCCTGCTCTGGACAAGGGCCTGGACATCCTCGAGCTGCTCGCCCGCCAGGCGCAGCCGATGAGCATGGGCGCGATCTCGCAGGGCATCGGTCGCTCGCGCGGGGAGATCTTCCGCATGCTGCAGGTGCTGGAGGAGCGCGGCTATCTCACCCGCGATGGCGAAGGCGACTATGTGCTGACCAACCGTCTGTTCATGCTCGGCATGCAACAGCCGCAGGTGCAGAACGTCACCGAGGCCGCGTTGCCGGTGATGCGGCGGTTGTCCGATGCGATCTGCCAGCCTTGCCACCTGGTGGCGCCGTCGGGCGACCAGATCGTGGTGATCGCGCAGATGGACGTGCCCAGCGATCTGGGTCTGGTGGTGCGCCCTGGGCATCGTCGCCCACTGGCCCATTCCACCTCGGGGCTGGTGCTGTTCGCGTTTCAGCACCCGGACGTGCAGGCGCGTTGGCTGGAGACGCTCGATGCCAGCGAGGCGGTCTACGACCGCGCGCAATTCGTGAAAGACGCGCAGCAAACCCGTGACGATGGCTATGCGATGCATGCCAGCGAGGCGGTGGTGGGTGTGGTCGACCTGACCGCACCGATCCTGCAGCACGGCAGTGCCACCTACACGTTGACGGTGCCCTTCATCGAACGTCGCCCGGAACTGGTCAACCCGCATGCGGCATTGCAGGCGCTATGCGCAGCGACAGCCGAAATTTCCGACGGGTTGATGTATCACCCGCCGCGCGCGTTGGGTGGTTGAGTCGCGTGGCGGTTGTTGTTTGCTGAGCGGTCTTCTAGTTGCAGCGCCGCGCGATCCAGCATGGAGTGCCGCACTGATTACAAGGGCGCGTCTGCCGAGTATTGACACATTATTGCAGGCGAAAAGAGCGTAAAACGGGCGCACCGATAGCCGATGCTATAAAGATCAGACCGACCTTCACGTGCGTTGCAAACGCACCGGTGACGGATTGACGTTGGTACACTGCGCGCCCCTTGGGGAGTAGCCTGCTTTCGTCTATCGAAAGCGCCTGCATCAACATGCTCGGCCATTGCGCCGTGGTGCAGGCAACCAATTTCGGTTTGGCGAGACCAGCGGCATGCGTGCACGACGACGGTTGGCGCGGGCGCATGTCGTTGTGTCCGTGCCCAACCCGAGAGTGTCGATGTCTCCTTTTTCCATTGTGTTGATCGGTTTTGCGATGTCCACCGACGCGTTTGCCGCGGCGATCGGCAAGGGCGCAGCGATGCGCAAACCGCAGTGGCGCGATGCGCTGCGTGCCGGTTTGATCTTCGGCAGCATCGAGGCGATCACGCCAGTCATCGGTTGGTTGCTGGGGCGCGCCGCATCCAGCTATTTGGTTGCCTACGACCACTGGATCGCTTTCGTGCTGCTCGGCGCGCTGGGCACGCACATGATTGTGGCCGGGCTGCGCGACGAACCGGACGATGGCCAGGACAGAGCATCCGATACGCCCAAACGGCACGGGTTGCTGGCCCTGGCCACGACCGGCGTTGCCACCAGCATCGATGCGATGGCCGTTGGCGTGAGTCTGGCCTTTCTCGATGTGCACATCGGTGTGGTGGCGGTGGTGGTCGGCCTGTGCACCTTCAGCATGGTCACCGCAGGCGTGATGCTGGGCCGCGCGCTCGGCAACCTGATCGGCAAACGCGCCGAGATTCTCGGCGGTTTGATTCTGGTGATCGTGGGCAGCGTCATCCTGTACGAACATTTAAGCGGGGCGGCGTAAGGTGGCATGCCTACAAACTGAGGCGGCCTCAAGAATCATGCAACACCTCGAAGAATGAATTGCTCACATAAGCCTCATCAGAGAAGCCTTGCAAGCCATTGATTGGAATTGGCTGCAGGATAATGGTCATTGACGGAAACGCCGCTTGCAGCGGTAAAGGTGTTGCACTTTGATGACTTGAGTCGGTCCAGGTTCTTTTCAGGACTGTCGTCAAGGAGTAAGGGATGGAGACACCCATCCCAGCAACGCGGACCCGGTCTGTGTTACCTAGTCGTTGGCTTGAACCCGCCGCCTTTCATCGGCTTGATTACGAGGAGAAATGATGATGTCCATGTCCATGCGTCAATATGCTGCCTGCGTTGCGCTGCTCGGAAGTTGCGTCTCGCTCGCCCAGGCCGCGCCAACCTGCAACAACCCGGCAGGCGAATGGAAAAACCAGCTGGGTTCCACACTCACGATCGCCGCCATACAGACCTCCGGGCAGCTCTCGGGCACGTACATCTCGCCTTCCGGCACCACTGGTTCGGTGTATCCGCTGGTCGGCTGGTTCGCCAACCCGGTTGCCGGGTCGACGGCATCGAGCAAACTGCCCGCCATCACTTTTTCGGTGCAGTGGGGTAACTACGGCAGCATGACTGCCTGGACCGGTACCTGCGATGCGTCTGGCGGCGTGCCGACCATCACCACAGTCTGGCACTTGGTGCGGACAGGTTCCCAGTATTCGTGGGACCACATGCTGACCAACAGCGATGTTTTCGTTCCCAAATGACAGAGAGCTGTCGCCAACAAAACGCCAAGCCTCTATAGCTTGGCGTTTTGTTGGCGACAATGTAGGGTAGGCAGGGATTCGTGAAAAATTCTCGACCTTCGCGGCGTCGCCCTCGGCAACCTGTTGCCGCAACAGCTCGGCTTCCTCGTTCAACTGATCGGCGGCTTCAAGTAATTCCTGCGCCTGCTCCTGCAGTGCCGTGAATTCCTTGGCCAGCTTCTCCCGATCGCCCGCCAAAGCGCGTTCGGTCGCAGCTCGCGCAACGGTCCAAATCTCCGCAGCAAGCACGCCGACGGCTTCAAAAACATCCGGGGGCAGAGGTTCAACGACAGGCTGCGTTTTCTGCAGCTTTCGGTGCTTCCACTCAGTCATTGCGTTCTGGATGGTGGTGTAACTACCGCTGCCAACTTCTTGCAAACGGCACTCAGAGTCGGCTTGACGCCATCGGCGTCGAGCTGATCGGCGATTTTCCAGATTTGATCCTTGGTAATAGCCATGAAACGCCTCCGTTGTTGTTGTAGTATTTTGTACTATACTATATATTATAAAATATAATAAGCGTTTCAACTTGAACCGAGCTGGGTTGGCGCTACAATTGAGGTCTGCAATCCGACCACTCCTGCAAGTTTGGTGGACATGCCGATGAAGCCCAAGAGGTTGCCGCGTCTCGGGCTTTGCTCTGTCTAGGGGAGTGGGGGTCGGCGCAGGTGCTGCAGCGCCAAGTAAATAACATGCATTATCCTCCTACATTCTTATTCTAATTTTTTCTCCATTCTCAATGGCCTCTACAGCTTGATAAATTTTGTAACCAATCTCGCCAACCGCACCGACAAGAATGATCGCTCCAATTAGGTCACCTGGATCAGGTACAGGGCTATCCAATTGTGACGCTATTCCAGCTTGAGTGGCGCGTCTTGCAGCAATTTCGCCAACGGGACCCCAAGGAATGACTACGTCCCGCCTATCCGGATCGGTGAACTTGTACGGATTATTAAACGCATACGCATACCGATTGAACTGACGCCAGTTGCCGCTGCTGTAGGCAGTGACCGGATCGACGCTGAGGAAGCAGCCGCAGACCGGATCATAGTACCGCTACTGCATGTACGTCAGCCCGGTTGGGCCGTCCATCACGTGGCCGGCATAGCCCACCCCGTCCACCGTCTTGCCGATCCCGCGCCGTAGGGCTCGTACTGCGTGCGTTCGACAAGCTGCCCCGCCGCGTTGGTCGTCGCCACCGGGCTGCCCAGGGCGTCGGTGTGCTGGTAGGTCACACTGCCGGCGGTGCGTGTGGCCAGCAGGCTGCCATTGAACGCGATGTACTCGATCACACCCTTACCCGCGCGCTCTTCGTACAACAGCTGGCCGGACGTGCCGTACAGCGACAGGTTGTTGCCGGCGCCGGTGCGCAACGCCTGCACTCGGCGGCCGGCGGCATCGTAGCGGTATTCGTACGCCACCACGGTGGCATCGCGTACCTGCAACGGCAGCTGGCGCCCATTGAGCGTCAGCGTGTGCACCACGCCGTTGCCGTAGGTGAACTGTTGCACCGCACCGTTCGGGGCGTACTGCAGCCCGCTGGCGTAAAGCGCACCGCTGCCATCGCTGATCTGGGTGGGCTGGCCCAGCGCATTCGGGGCGTAGGCCACCGTCAGGCCGGACGGATAAACAATGCTGGCAGCAATGGCATTGCCGTCGTACCCATAGCCCAGCGTCTTGCTGGGCTGGTCGCTGAGCTGCATCGACTCGGCCGTCAGCAGGCGACGCTTGTTGTAGGCGTAGCTGTTGACCACGTGGCTGGCGCCCGCCTCGTTCCAGGTCGTCACCTGGCCGGGAAGACCATCGGGGGTGTAGCTCCAGTCCTGGTTGCCGTTGCTGTCCGGGAAGCGCAGGGTCGTCAGCCGGTTGCGCACATCGTAGCTGCGGTCCACACGGCGGCCGCTGCTGTAGGCAGTCTCCCGCTCGCAGCTGTTGGGGCTGGGCAAGTTCAGGCCGGCCGCCGACCACCACAGATTGCCGGCGGCGTCGTACTCCATCACCGTGGCGCCTGTCTCCGGCTCGATCACCTTGCACACCTGTCGGTACTGGTCGTAGACGTAGGTGCGCGCCAGCGCGGTCGGGCCTTGCGCTGTCTGCACGGTGACGCTGATCTGGCCCGATTCGGCACTCAGACCCTGGGCGTCCCGCGCGATCGCCTTGAAGCGATAGCTGCCTGTGCCCAGGGCGGTCAGCGTCACCTGGTAGGGCGCCGCGGTCACGGTACCCACCAGGGCATCGTTGGAATAAAACGCCACGCTGGCCAGGGCCCCTTCCGGATCGCTGGCATCGGCGCGCACGGTGAGCGTGGCAGGCGCATCGAGCACTGCGCCATTGCCCGGGGCGGCGAGCGACACGCGCGGCGGCTGGTTGGCCGCTTCCACAGCGACGACCTGGTTGGCGCTGGCCTCACCGAACCAGGACACACCCTCCTGCAGCAACTGCCATTGGAAATTGAGCGCACCGGGCGTCTGCGGCACCACAGCGAAAGCGATGCGGACCGACGCGCCGGGCGCCACATCGTTGGGCAACTCCACCCGGCTGGCCCCCCAGGTCCCGTTATTCTGCGGATTGGCAGCGCCCAGGCGATACGTGGAGGACTGCCGCCACGTGACGTTACCGGTATTGCGGAAATTCACTTCCACCGGATAGGACTGCCCGACCGTCATCGTCGTCGGCACCGACTGGCCGGCGAAGGCGGCATTGCGACTGATCGCCGGAATACGGAAGTTGCCGGAACCGCCAAGCGTCGCATTCGCCGCCGCCACCGGCGAGATGCCATACACGTAGATAGGCGCGCCCGCGTGCTGGACAATCATGTCCTCGCTGATTGGCAGCGAGAAGCGATAGCCGCTACCGTTGGCCAAACAGGCCGACGCCACCGCAGACTCGCTGGCGTTGTCGGCGCGGAAGGCCCCAGACATGGTGCCAGTACCCTCAGCGCCCCCCAGATACAGGTGCACATCGATCGGGACATCCAGATGCGTCGAGCACGCCCAGCCCCGAATGGTATTGCCGGCTATTGCGTCGATAGTGCCCTTGATGTCCGAGGCCAGCACCTCGATCGACTGGTTGGGGCTCGGGGGGCCAAACCAGGACACCCCGTCCTGCACCATGCGCCATTGGAAATTGTAGGTACCGGCAGTCAGTGGCGCCCTGGCGGTGAAATTGAAGCTCGCCGAAGCACCAGTGACAACGCTGCCAGGCACAGCAACGCGGCCGGTGCCCCAGGTCCCGTTGTCGCTAGGATTTTGCGATCCCAGATTGAAGGCGCTGGACGCGCTCCAGGTGGCCTGCCCGGTGTTCCTCATCATGATCGAGGCCGCATACGGTTGCCCCACCACCATGGTGGTGGGGACCGACTGAAACACGAACTGCGCGGCAAGCTGCGGGAGCACTCGCGGCGGTATACGGGGGCACTCTTCGCCCCTGCCGGCGGCGGCTCCATCAGGACATTGCTGCGCAGCCCAGGCGGGTTGAGGCAGGCTAAAACCCAGAACAATGCAGGCACTCACCACCGTGATGCGCGCACGCAAACAGCACAGATGCAGCAAACGTAAATGATCCATTGCAGGCCCCTGCTTATTGTTTGCCGCGCACGATCTGCGTCGGATTGCCGAAGACATCACGCGCGATATCGGTCCTGCCGCCTTACGGGTGCACGATCCACACCGGCTTCGCGTAGCCCGGCTGGTCGAACACCTGATAGCCGCTCACCGTCTGGTTCCCGCGGGGATCGGTGACACGGGTCTGAGTGCCGGGCAGATACTCCGTCAACGTCGTCAACAGTCCTTGCTCGGAGTCCTGCGACACCGACGTAGGACGGCCGATGGCGTCATAGCTGGTCCAGATGCCCGTGCTGAGCGCCTCGCTGCTGCCAGGATAGGCGGCAAACGTCACACGCCCCTCGTGGTCATAGGCAAAACGCTGGAATCGCTGCGTTTGTGTTTCATTGGCCGCATCGAACTCACGGCTGAGCAGCGGCCGCCAGAACGCATCAAAGTAGATCAGCTTGCGCGCGTTGCCGGTTGCCACCGTTTGCCGCCAATGCCCGGCGGCGATGCCGTATTCGTCGGCCGATACGGCTTCGAATTTCTGGGTCGTCATGTTCCAGGCCGTGCTATCGCCGCCTGGATAGGTGATGCTGGCCAGACGACCCATCGCATCGTAGCCATAGGCGGTGGTATAGCCATTTGCATCGGTCGCCGAGGTGATCCAGCCATTGTCGTCGGCCACTGCCGACTTGGTGGTGCCGTCGGCGTAGCTGATCGATTGCGGGATGCCTCGCTTCCAGGACGCGAACGTGGTGGTGGCGTTGTTGCCGTCCTTGCTGCTGGCTAGCGTGCCGTCGTTGTTGTAACTCAGGGTCTGCTGCAGCTTGCCGAAAGCGTTGACCGTCAATGGTTGGGCATTGTCGTTGTAGGTGGCCTGACGCTCGACCAATCCGGTATCGCTGTTGGTGGAACTCGCCTGGGCCCCAAGAATCCATTTGACGGTGTTGTCGAAGTAGCTGGTGACATCCGTGCGGCTATGCCAGGGGCTGGCGCGTGTCACGCTCACTGGCCGTGCAAAAACGTCGTAGCTGTTCACCGTTCTGTTGAATTCCGATCCGTCCTGCGTGAGCTTGGTTGACAGGATCGGAGTCCAGCGTTCGGATGCCTCCCAATTGCTGCGCGGGTTGAAGTCTCTCCCGACTGACCGCCACGGGTAGGGACTGTTGCTTTCGACCAGGGGCATGATGGCATAGGTGTCATCGACCGCCTTGACCAGAGCATCAGAGCCTGCAGCATGGATCTCGCTACGTAGCAGGAGATTTTCGCTTCCATCTGCTCGATTGCTGAAAACACTGCGATGGCGTATGCCGTCAGGATCGAGCATGTCCGTCCAGACCGTGGAAGCACATCCGCCCGTGCACTCCGAACTCCAGCTTGCGTTCCCGGGCGAGTAGTTGTAACGCCACGTGGCTTGCGAAAGCCCCGGCCCGCTCACTGTTTTCGCGCTTATAGCGTAGTCCCAGCTATCCTTGGGGTATTGCGGATACAGCCCGCCGCCACTCATGTAAGACCAACATGCCTTTGTGACGTAGGAGCGACCGACATGCAACTTCTGCAAGGAGAAGGTTGCTGTTGCACCAGTCGGCGATGTGATAACGCCCGACTTCTCGGCACCGGTTAATCCATCGTCTTTGACCGCGGCGTTGCAATTTCCAGACGTCTGCACCTGCATACTGAGGTAAAACAATTCATTCAGAGAGAACTTCCAGGACGACCCATCAGGCAAAACAGCTGATGTGAGAGCACCACTTTCGTATCGATACTGCCAGACACGGTTTCCAGAAGCCGAGGCAACGGTGATCGAGATGATGTTGGAGCCATCATTGGCAAGCGAGAGACGACGGCCGTCGCTTGCATCGATCGTATCGACGAAGCCACCCGTGTAATGATAATTAACCCAATTTCCGAAACGATCCTCTATGCGTGTGACCAACATGCTCGCGTAATTCCTGCCGAGATGTCCTGCCCCTGACTCTCCCACCCCTGGTGCAGTCTTGTAGACAAGGTAATCCAGTAGACAAGGTAATCCAGCCAGTAGCGCGTGCCGTCAGGTGCGACTGCCTGAAACGCTTCGCCGGGCAGGCCATTGGCCGTCGAAGGAAGGCAAGTGATCAACCAGTTATCTTTGGTGCGCGCTACATGGCTCGGCTGTGAACCATCCTGCGTGTGTGCGAGCACAGTTTCTTCCTCACCAGAGTCTTCTACCAGCTGATAACCGGCCCACCAGGTTTCCGGCTCGATTGGATCTGCCTTGACTGGGAAAATCGTTCCTGGCCTGCTCATCTGAGTGCAGCGCGCATCGCTTGCCATTTCGACCTGCCAGCCGATTGGACTGGTACGCGATATTCCGAAAGCCTTGGCGCTTGCAAGCGTCTTTAGCCTAGGGAGCGCGAGCTCCCATTCGCCCATTTTGTTGCCAGAGGTATCGGCGGTTCCGCCGATTCTTGTGGCGACGCGAAACGTGCGCACAATCCTGATGGCGCACTGTTACGCACGCTTCTACGCGTTGTCAATAGTCATATTCAAAACATGCATCAATCACCAAACCCAGCCAGCGACAAGGCTGGGACGATGCAGCCAGCCGTCGCATGGTCAGGATGGTCGCCCACTACCGCTTCGCATCGTGATGCGCACTCAAAAACGCACGCAACGAGGCAGGTTTGACCGGCTTGGTCAGCAAACGATAGCCACGCGCACGCGTCAGTTGCTTGAGTTCGTCGCGGCCATCGGCAGTAAGCAAGGCCCCAGCGATCGGCGCCGTTGCGGCGGCCTGCACGGCGTCCAGCGTGTCCAGGCCATCGAGGCGGTCGTGCAGGTGATAGTCCACCAGCATCAGGTCCGGTTGCTCGCGCGCACGCTCCAATGCCTGGTCCACGGTGCTGGCGGTGATCACCTCCACTTGCCAGCGGCCAAGCAACGCGCGCATGCCGTCGAGAATCTCGCGGTCGTTGTCCACACACAGCACGCGTAGGCCAGCCAACGAATCGCCGCTGGGCAGCACGCGCGTGGCAGGCACCGGCGCTATCGGCACCGCAGCCACACGCGGCAACAGGATCGAAAACATGCTGCCGTGACCGACCTGGCTGCGCGCGCTCAAGTCGTGATCGAGCAGGCGCGAGATGCGTTGGCAGATCGACAGGCCGAGTCCCAAACCCTGCTCGCCCCAATCGAATGGCTGTTGGTAGCGGCGGAACTCTTCGAAGATTTGCCGCATATGGTGCTCGGGAATGCCGGGGCCGGTGTCCCACACCTGCAGCTCCACCTGCTCACCGCGCCCGCGCATGCCCAGCACGATGCGGCCCTGACGCGTGTAGCGCAGCGCATTGGCAAGAAAGTTCTGCATGACACGGCGCAGCAACCGCCGGTCGCTGCGCACCCACCATGGGCGGCTATGTACCTGCAAACGCAGCCCGCGACTGGCCGCTACCGGCGCATATTGCGCGGCCAACTCGTGCATCAGCGCGCTGGCATCGAAGTCTTCGACCGTGGGCCGCAGCCCACCGGCATCCAGGCGCGAGACGTCGAGCAGACCGTCGAGCAATTCTTCGGCAGCACGCAGCGACGCATCCACGCGTTCGGCAAGATGGCGCTGTTCTTCGTTGTTGTGATGGCTCTCGCGCAACGCCGAAGCGAATAGCCGCGCGGCGTTGAGCGGCTGCAACACGTCGTGGCTGATCGCCGCCAGAAAGCGCGTCTTGGACTGCTGCGCCAACTCCGCTTCGCGCGAACGATCGGCCACGCGTTGTTCCAGATTTTCGTTGGCGTCCAGCAGCGCGCGTTCGGCACGTTTGTAGTCGGTAATGTCGTTGTAGCTGGTGACGTAACCGCCGCCGGGCAATGCCTGGCCACGCATCTCGATCACCCTGCCATCGCTGCGAGTACGCTCGAACACATGCGGCGAGCCGGCGCGCATGTGGCGGATGCGGCGATCGATCTGATCTTCGATATCGCCTTCGCCCAATTCGCCGCGCTCGGCGTTGTAGCGGATCAGGTCGGCCACCGGGCGGCCGACATACAACATGCCATCGGGATACCCGAACAACTGCTGGTAACGCCGATTCCACGCGGTCAGGCGCATCTCCGGATCGACCACGCTGACCGCCGCGCTGATGTTTTCCAGCGTGCTGGATAGGATCTGGCGGTTGAAGCGCAGCTCCTGGCCGGCCTCGTCCAATACCTCCCCCACTTCGCCCGACCGCATACCCGAACTGCGCAACAGGCTGGTCAGCACCAGACGCGCGATGGAGACGGTGTTTTCGGCGCGTGCGATCAACACCAGCCGCTCGATGATGCGCCAGCCGAACAGCAACAGCAGCAGCGGGCCCAGGTAGATCGTCAGGTAACCGATGCCGTTGCGTACCGCCGAACCGACCGCGCCGTAGAAGGTCCACGACGAGCAGTACACCGCCAGCGCCAGGCTGTAGACCGCCGGCCGCAACCACGGCCGCTCCGGGTACGGAGGCCGGTGATCGCCCCACCACGCCATGCCGAACAGCAGCGCGGCGTAGCCGACGGAGACCAGCAGCAGGATCCAGCTCGACACCAATAGACATTCCTGGGCCAATGCGAACTGGGAGTTTACGCAGTGGGGAATGGGGAATGGGGAATGGGGAATGGCGGGAAGCGGGAAGCAAACCGCGCTAACGATCAGCTCGCCGCCCCCATCCGCCCTTCGGGCACCTTCCTCCGCAGGCGGGAGAAGGGGCGATGTAGCCGATACGTCGGCCGTTTGCCCGTTGCTGGCTGCTGTTCATCAACTACTGGCTGCCAGGGACAGGCTGGCAATCACGACTGCCTGCATCCCTCTTCTCCTCAGGGGGCCCGAAGGGCGGGCGAGGGGACCCCGGCTCCACCAACCAGATCAACCCTCAGCCCGGCAAACGCACCTGCACCCGATATGTACGCCCGGCGACAATGGCGTGTATACGCTGATCCGGGTAGGGCGCGCCGTCCACCAGCACCTCCACCGCGGTACCGACTTGGTGATGCTGCGCGCATACTGCAAATAGGCCATCCCCATATTGTCCTGCAGATAATTGCGCGTCTGCGGATCGGTGGTCAGGCGATTGACATGGCCGTGATAGAACACTTGACGCGGCAACCAGTGGTTAACCAGATTGTCCAACCCCGCATCGGGCGTGGCGATTTGCACGCAGCCACGACCGGCCTGCAGATACTGCGCATAGTCGCGTGCGGCTTGAGCGAATCCTTCTTCGGACAGATAACGCGCGCGCAGTGTGGCGATTCCTGCATCGTTCTTTGCCGGCCCGAACGCGAAGCGATACACACTGGCCACATCCGTTCCCAAGCTAAGAGCGGCTAACAAAACGACTGCGCTGACCGCCAGGCGGGCGTGGTCGGTGCTCGGAATCGGCATGTACCACGCGTACACTGCCGTTCCTGCGCGCCGTGAGCACGCACCTGACGACTGCTCGCTACGTTTTGTTAGCCGCTCTAAGGCGATATTGCAAAGCAGCGGCGGGCGTCTCGTAATGCGCGTTGTGGTTGCCAAATTGTTCGGCCTGCACAGCAGATGGCGCATGCAAACCGCCCTCGCCTTCGAATGCCATCTGCTGCGCATCCCACGCCACCGGCGGCTGCTCATGCAGCAGGAAGGTGCAGTCCTCGAAATCGCGCTGACGAAACTAATCGTCCACCTTCTGATACGGCGCCCGCTGCGGCACACGATGCCGCCCAACGCTGCCTCATAGCATCTGGACTGATGCATCCACGACATAAAATTCGCCTGCATTGGGCATTACGGTCGGGCTATAGAGCGCGTGGCGCGCGCCGTCGGCGCTGGGCGCCATCAATGTGGACAGATCGTCGAACGCCGTCGTGGGCATTGCGTACAGGACGCGGTCAGGGATGCTCCGGTTCTTCGCACTTGCGCGCGGCCAGTTCCTGTTGGATGCGGCGCAACAAGCCATCATCCAGCGAATAAAAACGCATGGTGCAGGCCGCCAGCAGCGCGACCGCCCCAGGGATCACCGTCAGCAGCAGCGCGATGCCGGTCAACGACCAATCGGACTGCGCGCTATTGGCCACATAGCCCATGCCGGCGAGCACCCAGGCGACGCCGGCCGACGCCAGCGCGCCGCCGAGCTTTTGCGAAAACGTCGCCGCCGCAAACGTCATCGCGGTCGCGCGCCGGCCGGTACACCATTCGGTGTAATCGGCGCTGTCTGCATACATCGAAAATGCCAGCGGCGACTTCGGGCCCAGCGCCAGACCGATCAGCATGTTCAAAGCGAAGATCGCCCACACCGCATCGGCAGGAACGAAGAACATCAGGCAGCTCAACACGCCCACCACCGCCATCAGCAGGGTCATCAAACGGCGCTTTTCCCAATACCGTGTCAGCAATGGCGTGATCGCCGCACCCACCGCCAGCGACATCGAATACCCGCCCAGAAACAAGCCGGTCAGCTCAGGCCGCTGCACGTAGTACTTGAGGTAGTACACGCCCGCGCCACCGCGCATCACAATGGTGATAACGATGATCAGCGACAGCACGAACAGCACGCACCAGGGCTTGTTCTGCAGCAGGTCGGCGATGTCCTGGCGGATCGGCGTGCGCTGTTGCGGCGGCGGTTGCACGCGCTCGCGCGTGGTCAAGGCCACAGTGACCAAGAGCGCAACGGCGACCGCGCCGTACAGCAGCATCGTGCGCTGCCAACCGACCGCGTCGTTGCCGGCACCGAACCAGGCCACCAGATCCAGCGTGCAGTAACTAACCAACGTGGTGCCGGCGAACGCAGCGATGAAGCGCAGGCTGATCAGGCTGGTCCGTTGGCTGCTGTCGGCGACGATCACACCCGACAATGCCGAGTACGGAATGCTCACCACGGTGTAGGCAAGCATCATCCCCAAAAAGCTGATCGTGGCCCACCACATGCGCCCGGTCTGATCAAACGCAGGCGTGGTGTAGGCAAGCACGCCGGTCACCGCCATGGGCACTGCGCCCCACAACAGATACGGACGGAACTTGCCCCAGCGGCTGCGCGTGCGATCAGCCAATGCGCCCATCGCCGGATCGGCAATAGCATCGGCGATCTTGGTCAGCAACATCATGGTGCCAACGGCCGCCGCCGGCAGATGCATGGTGTCGGTATAGAAGATCAGCAGAAACGCCGAGATGTTGGCCCAGTAAAGATTCAGGCCCAGATCGCCGGCGCCGTAGCCCAGTTTTTCGCGCCAGCGCAGGCGCGCCGATGCGGCAGACGTTGCAGGCAATGACGTCATCGGCAGACCTTAGGATGCGTTGTACATGGCCGAGCACGCCGTTACTCTGGGTGCCCGCTCACTTGGCACGGAGCGCCGACGCTACACCACCGCGCGGCTGCCGCCAACGTGAAATCGGCCAACGTGCCGAATCGATCCAGAGATATGACCTGACGTGATGGAGACTGCCGCACCCGCCACGCCCGCGTCCGCTTCGCCTTTAGCCATCGTGGTGATGGGCGTATCGGGCAGCGGCAAGACCACCATTGCGCAGGCCTTGGCAGCGCATTACGGCTTCCGTTTTCTGGACGCCGACGATTATCACAGCGTGGCAGCGCGCGCGCAGATGGCCGCCGGTCAGCCGCTAACCGACGCGATGCGACTGCCGTGGGTGGAGTTGTTGTCTGCCACCTTGCGCGACTGCGTGCACGCTGGCCAATCGGTAGTGCTGGCGTTCTCCGGATTACGCGGCACCCATCGTCAATTGCTGCGCGGCAGCGGCGTGCCGATGCGCTTCGTGTTCTTGCACGCGGCACCGCACGTCATCGCCGCACGCCTGAGCGCACGCGCCGGCCACTTTATGCCACCTACGCTGTTCGACAGCCAGCTACAGACACTGGAGTTGCCGCTGGACGAAGCGGATGTGGTGTCGGTGAATGTGGACGCCACCGTGACCGACGTGATGCAGGATGCAATCACAAAACTGGCGCTGATAGATACTGCCGCAGCGCAGCATGCTGCGCGTGCGCCGAAACGGGCGTGACGTGTTGTGTGTTGCGTAACGACTGTGCCGCTTATGCACCGAGATTGCGGACTCGCTGAGATTGACGCCACAGTGAGCACCACCACGGCATGAAAGCAGATAACGCAGAATTGATGTGCATGCTTTCACGCTGCCATTCCCCGCATTGCATGCATATCTGCTTCGATGACTGAAACGACCTTCGCAACGAGCGCCCCCCCCCTCCTGCCTGCGGGGCGGACGAGGGTACGCGCGCGCCCTCGTCTCAGACATCTCTAAGGTGGCGCAAAATCTCCTGGTTACTTTTTGCAAACATCCGATTTCCGCGCAAATGCGTCGCCTCCCATATGAATCATTTTTCCTATCGCATCAATCCAAATCAAAGATGAATCATCATCATTTGTGCGAATAACGAACACATTGAACGCAAATTTTCTGAGTTGGTCTCAACAGATGCCTGCGGAACCAACCGTTCAGTGAACGCGGCGGCTCGTCTGTGTTGCATGGTCTCCGCAATCAGCCATCTTCCCTCGGCAGATCCCGGGGGATCCTGTGCTTCCTTCCATCTATGGACATGTCGTGATGACCAATTCCAATCGCCGTTTGCGGTTTCGCAATTTGATGCTCATGCCCTGCCTGCTCGCCAGCGCAGCGGCTTTCGCCCAGTCCGGCACCACAACCGCCCAACAGTCGGTGTCGTCCCTGGATACCCAGGCATTCGCACGCTCCGGCCAGGTCTGGCGAAGCTTCGGCAACGCCCTCCCGTTCGCAAGCCCCACCAGCTGGACCACCGCCGGCGGTGGCTACTTGAATCAGCGCTTCGCGCCGGGCGAGTGGAAGATCAATCGCACCACTGCCAAGACGCTCAAACCGGCATGGACCCTTACCACCAGCGGCGACATTTCGGCCACGCCAAGCGTGGAAGGCGAAACGCTCTACGTACCCGACTGGGGCGGCACGCTGTATAGCGTCGACACTCAGACCGGCAAGCCGAATTGGCAGGCCAAGCTGTCCGATTACACCGGCAATGCGAGCTCGGTGACGCGCAACACCCCGGCCATCAGCGCCAAGAGCATCATTGTCGGCGACCAAGCCGCCGGTACCTTGCTGGCATTGGACAAGAAGACCGGCAAGCTGTTGTGGAAGACCACGGTAGAAGCCAATCCGCAAGCGCGCATCACCTCATCGCCGGTCATTTACGGCAACCACGTCTATGTCGGCATTTCCTCCGGCGACTGGGGCAACTTGGCGGCCAACCATACCTTCAGTTTCCGCGGCAGTGTCGTGGCGGTGGACCTGAACACCGGCAAGAAAGTGTGGCAGTTCTACAACGTGCCGGAAGGCTATACCGGCGCATCGGTGTGGGGCCAGGTGGCCATCGACCCCATCGGCCGGCGCCTGTATTTCGGCACCGGCAATAACTACAACATTCCTGCCGGCGTCGGTAACTGCGTGTCGAATGCGCGCGCTTATCGCGGCAGCGAACTCACCGTACAGGACGAACTCAACTGCATGGCGCCGGACAATTACGTCGATTCGGTGGTCTCGCTGAATCTGGATACCGGCAAGCTGGTCTGGGCCGATCGCGCGCAGGGTTACGATGCCTGGAACCTATCCTGCATCATCGCGCCCACCAATGGCCTGTGCCCGAACACCCAGGCGACCAACCTGACCGGGCCCGACTACGACTTCGGCGGCGCTGGTGTCAATCTGTTTACCGTGTGGCGCGACGGCAAGCCGCAGCAGCTGGTCGGTGCCGGGCAAAAGAGCGGCATCTACTGGACCTTCGACGCCAAGACCGGCGCCAAAGTGTGGTCCACCCAGGTCGGCCCGGGCGGCACCACTGGTGGCATCGAGTGGGGCACCGCATTCGATCCGTACAAGTCGCGCGTTTACGTCGCCATCAACAATAGCTTCAACGCCACCTACACGTTGGGCCCGGACAATAGCCGCAGCCACAACGGCGGCTCGTGGGCCGCGCTGGATGCAGCAACCGGCAAGATCGTATGGCAGGTCAAGGTGCCTGGCATCAACCGCGCAAAACCAACCGTGCCGGCTGGCGGCCAAGGCTCGCTGACCGTGTCGCCGAACCTGCTCTACGCCGGTTCGATGGCGGGCAACATGGTCGCACTGGATACCGATACCGGCGCCACGCTGTGGAACTACAATGCCACCGGATCGGTGATCAGCTCGCCGGCGATTGCCAACGGTGCGCTGTACTGGGGCTTGGGCTACGGCCGCTTCGGCTTCGGCACTGCAGCGACCAGCAATCAGCTGATCAAGTTCGTGCCGGAGGCCGGCGGTAAGTAAGTAAGCGTTTTACAACGTATCGTTTACGTTGGTACGCGTCGTCTCAATACAACAACGCCGCCCCAGGGCGGCGTTACTTTCCAAGCCACACCCATTTCAGCACGAGATGCAACGCGCACTTACGATGAATATGGATCAAGCAAACGCCCTACAACCGCCCGCGTAGGATACTCGGACTCAAAATACCCCTCGTCGTCTTCTCCGAGGAGTTCATCAACAGCGTTGCGAACCAGAATTGAATCCATCTTCAGGTATTGATCGAAAGCGCATGGAAGAGTTGTTCAGCGTTTCCCTGGCGCAGCCATCGACGCCATCAAACTGGCGGAAACTGCACAACGGTGCGCTGACTGTCGACATTGGAAAGTTTTTGCCAGCGCAGCAGACTCCCCCATCCCTTCATGGTGGAATCCCGTCCCCGCTCACGAACGATCAACATTAGCGGGCGCCATGTTTCTGGCATCAGCAAAATGTCGTCGATTGCGCGCTGGGCATCTTCAGCGCTTTTTGTATCCCCGCGCTGCAACGCCAGTGCCTTGATACCCCGATAACCATCGATCTCCGCTCCAGCCCGACGTTTCATCGAGTAATTGACGTTGTATTGGCAGTAGCGACTCTCTTTTTCCAGGCTGGCCACCCTTGCCTCGAAGGCATCGAGCAGCTTCGCTGCACGCAGGCGGTTGTCTGTCGTGTTACGGCTGCCCGTCGCATCCGGTTCCAGCGTCTCGATGCAGCGCAATAACCAGGCATCACGGTTGCTCGCGATTTCAGCCAGCATATCGGCAGACCTGGAATAATGCCGGTCGAGATCGGCATCCTGCCTGTCGCCGATCAGGAAGGGAGAAATTTCATTCTTCTCCAGCGCCCAGGCCAGATCGCGCGACATTCCCAACTGCAGGCCCAGGCTCTGGCTCTGCACCCCGTATCTGCCGTCCTGCGACGGGAGCGGGGTATTGGAAATCGGCACGGCGTTCAGGTTTGCGGTCAAGCCGGCGTTCTGTTTCGCTGCATCGGACCGATTGCCGACGATACTGATGAACCCACCTGTCTCGGTACGCCTTTCGCGGATGCGCTCGGCTTCGGCGTAGGCGGAGGGCTCCAGGCCCAGGATCTGCGATGCGGCGTTGGAGCCAGCGTTAAGGCGCAGCATCGGGGCATCCACCTCAAGGCGTGCGGTCAAGGTGCGGGTGCATTTCGTATTGTCGCTTTGACTGATGGACACCTCTGGATTGCGCGCAAAAATGGACTCCAGCGGTCCTGCATACTGCCGCCCTTGTTTTGGCTCCAGTACATCCCAGCGCACCATGCTATCGAGTGCGTTCAACATGTTGCTGCGCATTTCATCGTCCTTGTTACGAACCCGGAAGAAGCGCATGGTGGTCGAGCTGGTGGTTGTTCCCTGGGCGGCAATACGGCCGGTCACGGCGGCGTTGAGCCCGACCCCAGGTACGATCTGCGCGCCGATCCTCGCACCGATGCCGGCCTCGCCGGCATTGGTCCCGGCACTGCCGAAGGACATTTCCATGCCGAGGATCGGCATGAAAATCTGAGCGAACGCCTCATCGCTATGCGATGTTTCTAAAAACAGAATCGGCGAGGCCACCGGTGATAGCGGGCCATATGGCAGCGTGGGAAGGCCCATGCCGAGCGTGCCTCCACCACCCAGGCGCAAACGATCCCGCAACTGGCTGTTGAGGATGAAGGGTTTGAAAAACGCCACGATGTCTTCTTTGCTGCGCATGTGCTGGTGTTTCAACAACTTCACTGCAGCACTAAGATCGTCGGTGAGGAGATCATCCGTGGGAGGTGGAAGCGCAAGCGTCGTAGGCGCGATGTCGTGCACGTGCTGCTCGGCAAGCTGGAGTAATTCATAAACCGACAGCATGCCGCTGGCCATCTGTGCATGAAGTGGCAGCAGCTCGATCGACTGGGAATGTTGCAGCATATTGAATCCACGCCTGCCGCTGGCGTCGATCGGTTTTTCCCATTTCTGCTCCATCTGCCGCTGCTGGACAGTTGACTTCAACAGGCGGCGTATCGCTTTGCTGTCGCGCTTGTGCACAATCACCTGCGACAGGTGAGCGCCCTTTTCTTCCATCGACCTGAAGTGCTTGAGCATGGCCTGCACCGCCATGATCTGATATTGCATCTCCGGCACCGTCTGGCAGGCATTCAAGGTGTCTTCCAGCCGACGCATCCTGCGCGCTATCGCCTGATCGACCTGCAGCCTTGGCGAATGCAAGCCCATGCTTTCGCTTACCGCATAGGAACGATTCAGCGTGGATTTTCCGAAAGGCGTCTTCTCCAACGTGGGAATCATTCTGCGCGGCACTGGAGCTTTCTTTATGGCTGTCTCCGTCTTGTCTTGGGATGCACCGGACGCGGCGGCGCGCATCACCCAGTGAGTGGTCGCTTTTCTCAGGCGCCGGTCGTGCTGGTCATAGGGCGAGCCCGGAGCGTTGCTGAAGTATCCGTTACGAACTGCGTTGAAAGCAGCATGATGGACATCGTCGAAAGTCTGCTGGCGTCCAACCACCGTCGCAAGGGCAACTTTTTTGGCGGTCTGCAACCATGCTTTGACATTTGAGTCCGATTCGCTCAGTTGGGCGTCGTCGGCGTTCCAAAATACCCGCAGCGCCTGTGCATTATCTGCTGGCGCAGGCGTGTCGCCTTGGTTGGACAGCAGTTGCATGATCTCCACGCCACGCGGAATCTTGGCTAGCTTCCGGCAAAGCGCCACGATGTCGCGATGGGTGTTATTGGAACCTATCGGGCGCGTTCTCGACGATTTGGACAGATTCTCTGCGATACGCGGCCAATGCCCGGCACTGTGCTGATACAGCGCATCCAGAACGCTTTTCGCACGCGCCGCATCGTTGCCGGTGAGCTCTGTCAAGGCTGAGGTAAGGATGTCGATGACGGCAAATGCCGGTAATGGCGTTGGCGTGTCTGGACCGGACAGGCGGGTGGCGATGCGCTGCAGTGGAGCCTGCATGTCAGCCGCATCCCGTAGCGCGACGTCCTGCGTCGCTGCGATCTGATTGGCCAGATGGTGCTCGCGCACCTGCTTGACCGCCACCTGGTCGCACCGCTCTTCGGCAGCCAATTGCTCGGCGATGAGTTGCTGTCGCGTGCGATGCAACTGTCTTTCAGCTGCGTTGATCCCAACGCGCTCACCCGCGTCCGCAGCACGTTGCCGATGCAGTGTGCCGATCTCGTCATTGAGACCAGCACACTCGGCTTCCACATGCACCAGGAGCTGCGCCAGCTGCAGATGCGTCTGCAGATTGCGTGCGTGCATATCCTGCGTCTGCGCAATAGCCGCTTCCAGAACAGCTATTTGCGCTGGATCGTCGCAAGCTTGCAGTTGATTGCGCAAGGTCTGCAGACGTGTCTCGGCCTGCACCACGGCGCGCTCGGCGATGCTCCTGTCGCGTTCCTGGGACATCAACGCACGGGTCTGTGCGACCTTGGCTTCCAGGTTCTGCGTGGTGGCCGCTTGCCGGTCCATGATGCGTGCGTCCACTGCGCACAGGCCAGCTTGAAGATCGCCCAGCAATTGCCGGGAAAGGTCGGCCTGCTGCCTGGTCTGATCCTGTCGCTCGCTCAGCGCACACACCCGCATGACCTCTTTGCCCTGCACCGAATCACGTAATCGTTGCAGACTCAGGCGTGCATGCGTTTCGGCCGACTGCAGGCGAACCTGTGCCTGTTCCAGGCGCTGACGGTTGTTTCGTAATTGCGCTGGATTGGCCAGAGCGGTGGCAAGCGAGGTTGGCCGGGTCGCATGCCGAATCGCCTCAAACTCTGCACGTGCCTGGGCAAGCGCAGTGAGTGCGGCATCCAAGCCTTGGCGCTCATGATCCAGCCGCTCGATCAACCTAGCGGCCATGTCAGCAACGTTGGCGGGGTTATGCTGCTGGCTCGCAGCCTCGGGTTTGACCGGTTTTTTGCCCACAATGGTGCGCAGCGATGCAGGCTTGAGCCAAGAGCGCAGCTGGCCCCCAACACTTCGCTTGGCTGGAGGCGCCGGGCGATCCCATACTGCTGTCGGCGCTGCTTCCAGACTCGCCAGTGTCGAATCGGCGAGCTTTTTTAATTGACGGGCTTCTAGCACCAATGGATCCAGATCAGCACTGTGTGTATCTGCAGATGGCTGGCCATTTACTGGAACACCGCTGCGCAGCGGTCGATCGATCGTCCGTCCGGTGCCTGGAATGCCGAAGTTGAAGACCGTCTTTCGTGCGGACATCTTGCTGGCGATACGTTCTTTCAACGAACGCGGCCGATTGGCATCCGGCCTGGGTCGCAGCTCCGGCGGCGGGGCCGACGCGGTAAATTCAGACCGAATATCTTGGGCAGGTCGGGCAATCGGTTCCGATGTCGATCCAACGTCGAGAGAAGCCGAAGGTGCAGTGGAAGCAGGCCCGACTTTCGATTTCATGAAGTCTCCTTCGAACACGCGTTATTCCATTCATTGCATTCAGGTCAGTAAAGTGCGCAACGCACCTCAGACCGACATTATGTTGACTTGCAGAACTTGCAACCGGGCGCTCGTGTCGAATCGTCTGGCAGACCAATGCGATGCGCAAATGCGTTCGGCCGGGCTAATCCTTGTCGAAATAACCCGGGTTGAGAGCGCGCAACCAACCTTGCTGTCGGGCAGTGGCGCGGACTAGGGCAATGCTGGGAATTCTCAAATGTCGGCGTGCGTTGCGTTTCCCCGCGCCACGCGCTCCTGCGCGATCGCGACGTGCGCGATTTTGTCAGCAACAGTCGGGCAGCCGGAATTTTTTGAAACCGCAGACGTCAGGGTGCAATTCTGGAGCGTGCGCGTATGGCCGTTGAAATACCGCGTTAAAAGTGCATCTAACCAACGGACCAGACCGCAAGTTGGCAAGGACTGTCACGTTTGACTCCGCTCTAAGCTCTAAATGATGTGTGCAGCCACTGCGTTATCAATCAATCTGCACGCACAGATGCAATCTAACGACTGAAGTAACCCCTGCGGATCGATAAGCGAAGGAAATTTGCGCCAATGCGAAGTTCACTTCATGAGCAAAAGGTTTCAACTCATGCCAGAAGGTTTGGTATCGGTCATTGCCTGGACACCAACACTGAGAGTGGCTAACGCAGTCGCCAGGTGCGTGCGGACGGCGCGGAAGAACCGCAATGTACGAGTGGTACATGCCGATTCCAAGCACCGGCCGCGCCCGTCTGGCGGTGAGCACAGTAGTTTTGTTAGTCGTCCCTGAAAAACCCTTTTCAAGTGCCAAGTGCCGTCGGTGACAGCGGCACGGCGCTAAATGACGACCATCCCATCGCCCGCCTCCAGGCACGCAAAAACGCGATCCAGCGCAGCAGCCAGCGCAGGGTGTAGCCAGCGGCGCAGCCGAGCACGTGCAGCGCATCGCCTTGTGCACCTTTCAGCCTGCAGCGAGGCAACCTGCAGTCGTCTTTCAGATGTCCGATCACCGGCTCCACCGCCTGCCGTCGCTTGATCCAGCGCCATTGCCGTCGCGTCAGCGTCTTGGCCTTGCCGCGATGCAGGACCTGCACGCCATCGACTTCGCGCCCGCGATCGCCCAGGTCCACGATCGCCAACGTCGGTTCTACGCGCACATCCTGCAGCAACCCGCGTGTCTGCTCCAGCTGCTCGGCCAAGGTATCCCCGTCGTACGGGTTGCCCGGGAAGCTGCGCGCACCCACGCCAATCCCTTGCAGGCGGTGACCGCAATGCCGACCTTGACGCCCACCGCCTGCATCGCATGTGCGACGTTGATGGTGTGCGCCAGCAGCTCTTCCATCCCGGCCTCACCCAGGCGCTGCCGCCACCGCGTCAGCGAGCTGACATCGCACGGCAAGCGCGTCTGGAACACCACCTCGCCAGTGAAGAACTGCCAGTACGGATTTTCCAGCCAACGCTCGCACACCGCTTCATCGGACAGGTCGTCGGCGTGTTTGAGGTAGAGCAAACCGGCGATCAGCCGCACCGGCAGCGCGGGACGACCGCCACCGGCTGGCGTGGCCGGAAAATGTGGCAAAAGCGCCTGCTCCAACGCGGCCCACGGCATGCATTGGCTCAATTGCGCCAGCGGATGACGCAGATCGATCTGATTGTCCAGCCGCGAACGAAACAATTCGTCGGCGGGTCTGTCTTCGGCAGCAGGACGGCGTGTACGCATGAGTGGAAATTGCCAGAAACCAACCTTCAGCGTAGCGAAAACTGGTAGCTCTGGCACGCCGGTGCAGACATCAAGGCCTTGCGGTCGTTGGGTGGTTGGGGTTTTTCAGGGGCGACTATGTAACGCTTCGGACAGATAGAGCCGTATTCGGCCCAAGGCCTGAAAGTTGGTTGAGGCTAAGGGGCAATCAGAAGTTTTTTAAATTTCACACGGCTTTTCCGGAGCTATACGCATCGCGAAAAAGAACATAGCTGTAAATGCAGCGTTCGCAAAACGAGAAAATTTTTCGCAAGGGCCAGATGTTACACAAGGCGACATGATAGCGTGAGTTCTCCATAAGGCATTTGTCTATTGGCGCTCTGAAATAAAAGACCCAGTTTTTTCAACTACGAGGCTAATCATGAATATCGCTGAAGAAATTGAAAATATCGAAATCGAATCGGCTGTCGATAGCTGCGAGTCGGGCTTCCCCGTTATCATCATTCCCGTGTACATCTATACTCATAGCTGATTACAGCTGATTGAGGCGGGCGAACATAAAATCGCCTGCCTCTTTTGCTGGAGAACATATGCACTCGCTTTTCACCATCAGAGATGAGGTCATGGCAGTCTGCGATGACGATTCCGCGTTTATCGATTACTGTAATTATAAGTTCGACGCACTTGGAAACATCGATCACTGGCAATTAGTGGCAGATACAGCAGCCGCCATTCAAGCCGACGCGGGCTTGAGCTACTTGGTGACGCAGCAGGCGATACCTCTTGTGACAGGCGAAAACTACAAAGAAATATTTGTCTGCCTCTTTTTTGCCGGGTGCACATCTGCAAACATTCTCCACCTCGATCCATCGCTTGGCATGACACATTTACATGACTCAAACAATATCGTCTCGACGCCCAACTTTTCGATTGTGAGCAAGGTGCTGCAGGGCAGCCCATCGCATACGCGATACACATCAAACATTGAGTTTCCAAGCGAAATCAGGAGTCCGAACATCTATGAAGAAATTAAGTTGTCGGCGCCTGAAAATACAGAATTAAAAACAGGAGATATCATAGTGCATGACCGACGAAACACGATCATCGTGCATGACGATATTTATCCATCGGTGATGCTTGCGATCTGCAACCCAAAAAAGAGATCGAAATACCAATATGCCTTCCACAAGGAGACCCGACGACTCTCCAGCATCTCAGAATTCGAACCTAAAATCAGCAGGAAGGAGAAAGCGATTCGCATACTTGAAAAATATGGAAACGCATCTTCTCTGCCCGCCCTCATGGCCGCGTCAGAAAATGACCGTCATACGATTCGCTGGCTTGCCCTCAGAGCGATGATCTGCCTGGATCCAGACAAGAAAGACATCTACCTTCAGAAAGGCGCTTGCGATGACAACAAAAATATCCGCGAGACATGTGAAAAACTAATCGAAAAGTACAGGCGAGTATGAGCACGGAATTTTTTGAAGCAAAGGTGCACAATACGATTTCGCTGGAAGAATTATCCGAAATCATACAGACACATGGAGATGACTTGGATGTAGAAACAATAAAATCAATGAGCCACCTGCTGCAAGGCTTATGCTTGAATCCCCAGTGGTTCCTTGAATACCTGCACCAACAACTCAAGAGCAACTTCGATAGCGATGAAACGCATGGTAACTTATTCTCGTCGAATTCGTTTGTTCTCGATCGAAAATTGCTGAATAAAAAGTCAGGGCCATACTCGTTTTTGGTGAGAGCAAACGTTTGGCTACCGGTAGCGGATTCCTTACGAAAGAATACTAGGAAAAATTTATTCGCCGAAGACCTATGGCATGACCATTCATTTCATCTTCTTACCGCAGGATTGCTTGGGCCGGGATACGGAACCGAGATCTGCGAGTACGACTTCAACGCCTGCACCGGATTAAGAGATGAAGAAGTAGATACTTCAGCATACCGAGAGCTTCGGCTGACGCAGGGAAGCGCCTTGTTCATGGAAAAGAACAAGACAATTCACACACAGCTCCCTCCCGAGCAGCCTTCTGTTTCGCTCAACCTAATTTTTCAACCTTATTCAGCGCTCACAAGGCAATACATATTTGACAGGATCGACGCTCACAGGCTGAGAATAAAATCTATTCATTATACATCCCAGCTGAATTCAACAGCGACCCAAAATCTGGTGAATATATGCGGCTCATTTGCGAATGATAATACCAAACAGATAATGCTGGATCTTTATCGAAGACTGCTCGACCATGTCGACCAGAACGAGCCTAGTCTGCTCATTCTGCTGGGATGGTTCAAGCAACTCGGAATCGAGTATGAAGCGATTGACCACCGTAATCGGAAACTTTCTCCGCTTATGAAGCATGCGTTAGAAGTCCTCTGACTAGCGTCGATTGCTAATTATAAATCATCCGTAAACTATATTAACGCTCAAAAGCACCTTGCGGAACGCGATGATCGCCGCGGCGAGATGGTTGAGTGCGAGGAAACTGCGTTCGCGTTTTTCGAAGCGCACGAGCAGTTTGCGGAATCGTCTGAACCAATTAGTCGTCCCTGAAAAATCCCCTTCAAGCGCCAAGTGCCGTCGGTGACAGCGGCACGGCACTCAAGAATGACCATCCCATCGCCCGCCTCCAGGCACGCAAAAACGCGATCCAGCGCAGCAGCCAGCGCAGGGTGTAGCCAGCGGCGCAGCCGAGCACGTGCAGCGCATCGCCTTGTGCACCTTTCAACCTGCAGCGAGGCAACCTGCAGTCGTCTTTCAGATGTCCGATCACCGGCTCCACCGCCTGCCGTCGCTTGATCCAGCGCCATTGCCGTCGCGTCAGCGTCTTGGCCTTGCCGCGATGCAGGACCTGCACGCCATCGACCTCGCGCCCGCGATCGCCCAGGTCCACGATCGCCACCGTCGGTTCTACGCGCACATCCTGCAGCAACCCGCGTGTCTGCTCCAGCTGCTCGGCCAAGGTATCCCCGTCGTACGGGTTGCCCGGGAAGCTGCGCGCACCCACGACCAATCCCTTGCAGGCGGTGACCGCAATGCCGACCTTGACGCCAAATTCGTACGCTTGACGCGCCTTGCCCTTGCCGATGCATTCCACTTCCGGGGCATGCAATGCGTACAGTTTTTGTTTGTCCTTCGGACGCTGCGTGTACAGCCGTTGCGCACGTTCCAGCCAGACCGCGATGCGCTCGCGCACGCCGGTGTTTACCTGATCGAGTTTGCGTTGGATGTCGCGCATGAGCCGTCCCAGCACTGTGCGTTGACGTCGCAGCACGCGCCGCATGCGCTTGAACTGGCGCGCATGCGCATACCGGCCCGCCTTGCGGCTCAGGCCAGGCCTTGCCGCGCGTCGCTCTGCCGCAATCCGATGCCGTGCCGCTTGGCCAGTAACACCAGCTTCTTGCGTGCTACCTCCAGCAAACGGCTGTCGGTCGGATAGGCGATCGCCTTCTCTTGCACCGTGGTGTCCACGATCACCCGCGACAACTCGCGTGCGTCCACCGCCTGCATCGCATGCGCGGCGTTGATGGTGTGCGCCAGCAGCTCTTCCATCCCGGCCTCACCCAGGCGCTGCCGCCAGCGCGTCAGCGAGCTGGCATCGCACGGCAAGCGCGTCTGGAACACGACCTCGCCAGTGAAGAATTGCCAGTACGGATTCTCCAGCCAACGCTCGCACACCGCTTCATCGGACAGGTCGTCGGCGTGTTTGAGGTAGAGCAAACCGGCAATGCCGGCCGACCGCCACCGGCCTGGGTGGCCGGCAAGCGCGATGAAAGTGCTTGCTCCAACGCCGTCCACGGCATCCGTTGGCTCAGCTGCGCCAGCGGATGACGCAGATCGATCTGGTTCTCCAGGCGCGAACGCAACAACTCCTCGGCGGGCATGTGCTCGGCAGCAGGACGGCGTGTACGCATGAGTGAAAATTGCCAGAAACCAGCCTTCAGCGTAGCGAACACTGGTAGTTTTGGCACGCCGGTGCAGACATCAAGGCCTTGCGGTCGTTGGGCGGTTGGGGTTTTTCAGGGGCGACTTGTTAGCCACTCTAAAACGCAGCCCTACAACGTCAGGTCTGAGGCAACCAGCTGCGCCGAGTGATGTCATCGGCCGGATCGCCCAACGGCGTCGCTTGCCTGGACGCAAGCGCGCGCCAGCCAGCAGCCGCGCTGGCTGTGAGCGGCATGCCAGCGCAGTGTTCAAGCAGACGCCTGCGTCACGCCATGTCACGCCATGGAGACGTTGGGCGTCGTGGCAGTGCCACACACAGCACGCTCCGCTGGGTGACGAAGATAAGCGCTGCGGCCAATACGACCCGGGCTATTTCTCCCGCCGCCAGTTCACCGACCCCTTGGTCTCCACCGTGCTGGATTCGGCTTCGACATCGAAGCCGCGGCTGAGCAGGTATTTGAGTGTCAGTACCGATCCGCTGCCAACCATCGAGACGCCGTAGCCGACATAAAGTTTCGGCGAGAGATATTTACCGAAGCCCACGACAGATCCACCGAGCGTGCTGGATTCGCTGACGCCGGCTTCGTCCAGGCCGAGCTTGGCACCGATCTGCGAGGCGATCAGGCTGCTGCCTGCCGACAGTGCGGCCGAGGCGGCGCTGACCTGCTGGGTTTCGTCGCTGCTAGCGGTGGACAGACCGCGGCCAAGCACCAGGTACGACAGCGCTTCGGACTGCGACATGGCCGGCTCCGACCATACGTCCGCACGTGGCGATTCGGCGCGTCCGCTGACATCGATACCGGCGGTGACATCGCCGATCTTGCGCTCTGCGCGCAGGCTCACGCGCGGGTCGGAGACAATGTTGGAGTTCCAGGTCAGCTGACCGCGTCTGATGGTCAGATCTTGGCCGTACGCCTTGTAGCGACCACGCACATCCAGTCCGCCGTTTGCGGTCATTTCGCGGCCCGGGCGCGCGCGAATCTGCATTTGCCCGCTCAGCCCGCCCTTCAAGCCGAAGCCGCTCATGTTGACTTTGTCGCCGAGCACGATGGCCAGATCCATATCCAATGGCGAGGACGGCGTTGCTTCCGGATCCACCGGGTCAAGCACCACCACGTCTTCGGAGACGGAGGTGCCGCGATCCAGGCGTTCCAGGTCGATATCGGCTTCCGGCACGGTGACCTTGCCGCGCAGCTGCATGGTGTTGTCGGTGATGCCGAACTGCATGTCGGGGTTGGCGATGATGCGCAACTCGCTGGTGTTATAGGCCAGCACATTCTCGCCGCGGATATTCAACAGCAGTGGCGTGGTGGTCCCAAACCACGACAGGCCGCCATCGATCGTGAGCGTGCCCTCGCCCGACTTGGCCGCAGCGGTGATCTTGGCCGAGCCATCCGGCAATGCGTCGAAACGGCCTTTGCCTTCGCTCAGGGTCAAACCCATCGACGGATATTCGGCAGTGAAGTTACTCAAGGTCGCATCGCCACCGAGCAGCGGTTTGTCGCGGGTGCCGTGCAGGCTCACATGGCCTTCGACCAGGCCCTTGGGCCCCACCACATCGGCTACCACCAGCTCCAGCCAGTACAGCCGCGACATATTGAGATACAGCTCGCCGTTGAGCGGTGCGTACGCGTCCCAACCGGTGTTGAATTTGGCATCGACAAAGCCCGCACCCTGAAAGCCGATACCGAGCTTGGCCTGGATCTGCTGCGGGGTGAAATCGGCTTGCACACTGAATTGGTCGTAGCGCAGCAATTCGCCACGATTGGGATTGCCGGCGACCGCGGCGTAGCGCGTTTGACCGAGACGAATACCACCTTCGGGCGAGGCAATACGGAACGCGCCTTCCCACGCATTGCCGCGTGGCTTGAAGCTGCCATCCAGCGAGAGCTCGCCGCGCAAATAAATCTGTCGTCCTTCCTGCTTGGGCAGCCACGGTTGCACCAACGACAGCGGCAGTGCATCGGCGTGTACCACCATTCCCTCGCTCGGCCAATTGGCGCTGGCGCACAGCGCGCCACCAGTGGCGGAGCTCACACAGGTATCGGACAAGGTAAATGCCGCGCCGTCGGTGCTGAACTGCGCCGGCCGACGCAGTGCCCAGGCATCGCCCTTGGCCGGTGCGATCCGCAAGGTGCCGACCTGCCCCTGCCAACGCTCGCCATTGCGGCGTACATCGCCCTGCAACGCGACAGTGGCCATGCTGTTGGCGATGTCTGCATCCAGTCGCAACGCTTCCACTGCGCCGCGTGCCTGCACGCGGACGCTGTCCAGCACCAGGCCGGCTTCAATGGCGGTGCCTTGCAATGCCAGTTGTCCATCGCTGCCGCGCCACGGCAGCCGGCCGCGCAGGCTGATGCTTTGGGCGCTGTAGTCGTTCCAGCGCAGCCCGCTACCGGTGATGTCGGCGGTAATGTCGGGTGCGTCGCGACGGCCGCTGACCTGCAGTTGCCCACGCACGATACCGGTGGCGCCAGGCAGCAAGTCGTCCAGTTGCAACGGCTGCAACTGCGCGGCGATGTCGAGCTGGTTGCCGAGCTTGCCCTTCGCATCGATGCGGCTATTGCCCAACGCCAGCTGCAATTCACCCTCGCCTTGCTCGCCGCGCAACGCGAATTTGCCATTTGCAGAAAGCGCGCGCTGACGCAGTTGACCGGTCAAGCTCGGAATATCAGCAGTGGCCTCCAAGCCGGGCGACACGCCGCCGGCCGGCGCCGGCAGCTGGCGACCCTTGGAGGCGATCTTGCCGGACAGATTACCGTTCCAGCCCGGTGCGAAATAGCCCGGATCGAACTTGGACAGCTGCGCGTCGATATCCCATCGCAGCTCCGGCATCCAGCCCAACTCGCCGGTGAGATCCAGCGAGCCGCCCGGTGTTTTGGCTTGCACGTGTTTGAGCTGCGCGCGCTGATCGTTACCGCGGCTGTCGAACACCAACTCGGCCTGTTGCCCATCGCGTTCCAGCGTGGCGCGGCCGATCGCCGCCCACGCCTTCAAGGTGCCGGCCACGCCCAGACGCGCGTCGGTCAGCTTCACCGGCACCAGCGGCGCATCCGGAGTGGCCGGATCTGCAGTCGGAGTGAAACGCAAGCCACTGGCATTGACCGCGAAACGGAAGCTCGGATTCTGCGTGTCGCGGAAATCGGCGGTGCCGCGTAATTGGGTGCGGCCTTGGAAGGTATCGATCAGCAACGGTTCGACGGTCAGCACCTGATCTCGCAGGCTGATATGCGAGGGCTGCAGCGTGGCGCTCAATTTGCCCTGTTCGACACTGCCGTGCAGATCGGCGTTGCCGCCCTTGCCGGAGGCCTGCAGGTTCAGCGCGATCGGTATGGCCGGCGCAGTGGTCTGCCCGTCTGCGGCCGGGAGCAACAGGGAAGTCTCCAGCGCCTCAGTCACCGCCTTGAACACCCAGGTGGGGTCGTCGCGCCCGGTGAACACCAGGCTGGCGTGCAGCGGTGCCGGCGCGCGGCCGGCGATGGCCACTTCCATCTTGTCCAGATCGCCGCGTGCGACCAAACCGAGGCTGGCCGGCGTGCGCCCACGTGCGGCCGGCAACACGGCGGTAGCGGTGAGATCGGCGCGGTAATCGTCGTTGGGAAGATAATCGCCATGCAGGCGAAAATCGCCCATGTCGGTGTCGACTGCCAAATCGCGCGTGCGCAGCTCGCCGGTGGCTACCTCCAGCCCGCCCTGCACCTTGTGCAGGACGATCATCGGCTGCTGCAGTTGGGTGATGCGCAGATTCTCCACGTCGATCTTGTCGGCCTGGATCGCCAGCGGCACGTTGATCTGCGGCAGCGATTCGGGCCAGCTCGGCAGCGTGAACGGCTCTTCGCTCTTGCCCAGATTCAAGGTGGCATTGCTGACCTGCACCGCATCCAGTTGCAGCTTGCGACCAAGCAGCGGGCGCAGATCCGGTTCCAGATACACGCGCTCGGCAGTGAAGTGGATGTCCTGATAACGGAAATCGACATCGCGCAAGGTCAGCGGGCCGGCAACCGGGCCTTCGACCTTGCCGTAGGTAAATGTGGCGCCAACCGGCAAACGCGCCACCACCTGCGCCAGCAACACATCGCGGCCGGCCACGGTCTGCAGCAACCAATACACCGCGATCAAGGCAACCAACGCCAGGCCCAACACGGTCAGGCCGGAGCCCGCCCAGAACCGGCGTCGGCGATAGAAACGCGCGCGGCGCGGTGCGGGGGGCGGCGTGGGTGTGCTCACAGGTTGGCCCCGATATCGATGTAAAGCTGGATCTGCGAATCCGGGTCGTTCAGGCCATGCGCGATATCCACGCGCACCGGTCCCACCGGCGAGCGCCAGCGCAGACCCAAGCCGATGCCGGTATGCCAGTTGCGGGTGTCGTCGAAGGCACTGCCGCTATCGACGAACACCGCGCCGCCCCACGGGCCGCCGTTGAAGTAATGCTCGTATTCGGCGCTGGCGGTGACCACGTTCTTGGCACCGAGCGCGAATTCGTCCGGCTTGGGCGTGCGCGGGCCGACTTCGCGGAACGCATAGCCACGGATGCTGCTGGCGCCGCCGGCGAAGAAGCGCAGGCTCGGCGGTATCGCGACCAGATCACTGGTCCAGGTGGTGCCACCTTCGCCGCGCAGGATCACCCGGCCGTTGTCGCCGGCGCCCAGGAACCAACGCAGCTGGCCATAGACCTGGCCGAAGTTGGTATCCGAACCGACCCCTTTGGCGCCGCCACGGATGAACATCTGCCCCGACACGCCGCTGCGTGGAAACAGGCGGTCGTCGACATTGACGTAATTGGCCTGCAGCTGCGGATAGATCAGCGTGGAGGTCTGGTACACAGCATCGGTGAAATCGCTGCCGCTGCTGAAGCGCCAGCGCTCGCGCAACGCGTTGATGGAGGCGATCGCACTCCAGCGCTCGTTGATCTGGCCACTGCGGCTGCCGGTGAGTTTGACGTTGCGCAGGTCGATGTAGTCGGTCTGTTCGTCGTACAACCGCGCCGAGGCGGTGTACCAACCGTCCAGCCAACGGAACGCCGGCACGCGGTAGCTGGTGGTCAGGCTCTTGCGGTTCTGCGCGTAGTCCAGCTGGGTGTCCATCTTGTGGCCGCGCGAGTTCATGTAGCGCCGCTCCACGCCACCACGCACACCGGCCCCGCTCTCGCTGCCGTAGCTCAGACCGGAGGTATAGACGGTGCGCTTAGCGCGGGTGAGCTTCACATACACCGGCACACGGCCCTGGTCATCGGCTTGTTCCGGCTTGGGCTGGATATCGATGGTGCTGAAATAATCCAGCTTGGTCAGCGACTCGCGCAAACGATCCAGCTTGCCCTCGTGGTAATAGCTGCCCTCATCCCAGTACACCAACGGGTCGAACAGGCCCTGGCGAAAGTAGTCGTAGTCAAAGCGCACCTGGCCCATGTCGTAGCGGCGGCCGCTGTCCCAATTCAGATCGATATCGGCGGCATGCTCGGCACGCGTAACGGCGACGCGGCGCTGGGTGAAGTCGGCATCGAAGTAACCACGCTCGGCCAGACGACGCGTGATGCGCACCTTGCTGGCTTCGTACTGTGGATGACTGAAGACCTGCCCTTCGCGCGGTTCGAACCGCTTAAGGTCCTGGCCCAGGTAGCGATCTTGCTCGGCCCAGCCGGTGATCGAGATATGCGACTGCCGCACCCGCACCGGCTCGCCGCGGTCCACCGTGATCACCACGGTCACCTTGTCGCCAGTACGTGGCGCTGCCAGTTCGATGGTCGGCGAGTAATAGCCGAACGGTTCCAGCGCCTCGCGCGTCTGCCGCTCGGCCTGCGCCAGCAAATACTCCAGTCGCGACTCGCCCTGCTCCTTGCCAACGGCCTCATATAGAGACAGGGAGACCTCGATATTTTCGATCATCTCGGCGTCGTCGCCGTTGTCCAAGCCCTTGATCTCGATCTTGTCGATGGTTGCCCGGGCAACCGCTTGCAACGGAACGAACAGAGTGCACAGCAGGGAAAGAGCAAACGCGACTTTAAGCATCGGCGAAGGATACCTAGCCTAGGCGTGAAGGGACAAAAAATCTAAGCAATCTCGACTATACGGACGCGCAGACGCTGGTTAGAGTCAGGGTGTTGTTAACGTTTTGTTGACAGCGATTCCACGCGGCCCTCCCCGCCCCCGGTGGCCGCACTCCCTGTTTCACACCTTTGGAGAAAGAGGTCTTCATGAAGCGCCATTTATTGGTCAATGCCGTGTGCGCCGCCTTGGCAATACCGTCGCTTGCAATGGCACAGAGCCAGGACAACGTGACGCAATTGAACAAGGTCACCGTGACAGGCTCGTTGATTCCCAGGGCCCAGGTCGAAACCGCCACCCCGGTGCTCTCCATCACCGCCCAGGACATCCAGCGGCGCGGCTTCAAGGACGTCTACGACGTGCTGCGCTCGCAGCCAATGGCCACCGGCTCGGTGCAGGACGGCCAGTTCAGCAACGGCTTCACCGCTGGCGCCAAATCGCTGAGCCTGCTCGGCCTGGACCCTGGCTTCACCCTGGTGCTGATCGACGGCCGGCCGATGGCCGATTACCCGCTGCTCTACAACGGCCAGAGCAACTTCGTCGATCTGGCCAGCGTGCCGGTGGGCATGGTCGAACGCATCGATGTGGCGCCCGGCAACCAGTCCTCGATCTACGGATCCAGCGCGATTGCCGGTGTGGTCAACATCATCTTGAAAAAGCACATCGACGGTGTGCAGATGAATTACCGCATGAGCACCTACGACGGGGGTGGCGGCAACAACCAGCGCGTCCAGCTCACCGGCGGCAGCACCATCGGCAAGGCCGATATCGTCTGGGGCCTGCAGCTCAACAATCAGGACCCGATCTACGGCTACCAGCGGCGCCATTTCGATTCCACCTCCGACAACCCGGACCCGACCTTGCGTGATGGCTCGCGCATCGCGCTACACAGCACGCTGACCACCTACATCGACCCAGGTTCGGCAAACTGCGATGCGCTGGGCCCGCTGTTCAACGGCTCGGTGCAGTACGACAACGACAGCAATCGCGGCAACTTCTGCAGCAGCCGCACCGAGCCCGGCTACGCCAGCATCCTCAACAAGGAACGCAGTGCCAGCGGCTATGCAAATCTGTCCTACGCCTTCAACGACAACACCGAAGGCTACGCGACGCTGCTGCTCAATCGCACCAAGGTGGAGGTCAACAGCGGTCCGCGCTTCTGGCAGGCCTCGTCCGACGCCGGTGGCTTGTTCTACAACCAGGACAGCCAGCAGCTGGAAGGTTACCAGCGCGTCTTTGCGCCTGAAGAGACCGGCAACCTGAACTTCAACAACGATCGCCAAGCGGCCGATTCGTACAACATCGCCGCCGGCGTCAAGGGTGGGCTGGGCAGCAGCAACTGGACCTACGATGCGTACTACGCACGCGCCGAATACCGCATCGACAGTCGCCAGCAATGGCCATTGGCCGACCGCATCGAAGACTTCTTCCGCGAACAGTTCCTTGGCGCCCAACAAGGCGAGTACTCCGGCTACCCGATCTATTCGCCCAACGATGCCAACTTCTATCGCGCGCTGACGCCGGCGCAGTACCGCAGCTTCAACGACGAGATCCGCACCAAGTCCAGGACCTGGACCCAGAACCTCAATCTGCAGCTCACCAACACCGAGCTGTTCAACGTGCCGGCCGGTGCGGTCGGCGTGGCCGGCGTGCTGCAGGCCGGCAACCAGTATTGGGAAAACCCGACCGACCAGCGAGTGATCGCTGGCGACTTCTATCAGCTGACCGGCACCCAGGGCAGCGGCAAGCGCGACAACTGGGCGGCGGCGTTCGAGATGCGCGTGCCGATCCTCAGCACGCTGACCGCCAATTTGTCCGGTCGCTTCGACGACTACAAGAACCAGGGCGGCGGTGGCGATTCCAAGTTCACCTACAAGACCGCTCTGGAATTCCGTCCGATCGATTCGCTGTTGTTCCGCGGCAACTACGCCACAGCGTTCAAGGCCCCGGACATGGCGTTCTCCTTCGCTGGCGATGGCGGCTTCTTTCAGTACGTCAACGACTATTATCGCTGCGCGGTGGAAGAACCCGGTGTGCCGATTAACGACTGCACCTACAGCGGCACCAGCATTCAGGGCCGCAGAGCCGGTAACCCGGACCTGCAGTCGATCACTGCCAAATCCTGGGGCTATGGCGTGGTGTGGTCGCCCAGCGCACGCTTCAGCGTCAATGCCGACTACTACAACATCAAGATCCACCAGAAAGTCAGCGACCTGAGCACCGACAATCTGCTGCAGACCGAGTCGGCCTGCCGCCTGGGCAGCCTGAATATCAGCTCGCCCACCTGCGTGGACGCGCTGTCGCGTATCGATCGCACCGCAGCCGATACACCGGTGCCGAACCGTTTGAGCCGCATCCGCATCAACCCGGTCAACATCTCCAACGAGGAGATTTCCGGCCTGCTGGCCAAGGGCACCTACAACTGGGCCACCGAATCGTGGGGCCTGTTCGTGTTCGATGCGCAATACAACCTCACGCTCAAGCACGAAAGCCAGCAGTTCCCGCAAGACCCGGTGCGCGATCTGCTCAATGAGCCTTTCTTCTCCTCCGAGTTCCGCAGCATCGCCAATGCCTCGGTGACGTGGCAAAAGGGCGCCTGGACCACCACGCTGTTCGGTCAACGCAATGGCCGCACGCCCAATGTCGCGGCCCAGCAAAGCATCGATGGGTATGCAGCGGAAGACGCAGGCAAGCTCGGCGCATGGACCACCCTCAATGCAACGGTGGACTATGCGGTCAATGACGATATATCGCTGACCATGACGGTCGACAATGTGGCCGACACCCGGCCACCGCGCGACCGCACCAACACCAGCTACCCCTACTACAACATTTTCAACTACACCGGCTACGGCCGCTCCTACATGCTGGAATTGAACTGGCGCTTCGGCGCGCATTGAGCCACCCGGCGTCAGTATCCACCGGCAGCTGACATGGCTGCCGGTGGTGCTCTCGATGCGGGATGTTTGGATCAGGCGAGCGTGGTCAGGCTGAGAGCGGCTATCAAAACGACTGCGCTTACCGCCAGGCGGGCGCGGCCGGTGGTCGGAATCGGCATGTACCACGCGTACACTCCGGTTCCTCCGCGCCGTCCGCACCCACCCGACGACTGCTCGCTACGTTTTGTTAGCCGCTCTTAAGAACCGGATATTTATGAAGAGAATTCGTTGGGCTTTTCTAGTATTGGTAGCTATTTCATGGGTGACGAGTGCAGCTGATAAGAGTGTCTATATCGAATTTCTCTGGGATGCCCGGCCACCTCATTCGATCGCCCGCCAGCAGACCATCCAGTTCCTGACTGATAATAAGCACGATCATCAGGTCTGCGTCGCGACCGACCTTACAGATACCGACGTGCGTGGCTTGGTGTTGACGGTACTCGATGCGTCTGGAAATAAAGTGTCGAGCCACGAATACATCGACTATAGGGGCATCAAGCGTTGCTACAGCGCCGACCTGGGCGAGAAGGGCAAGCTTGGCCTCTGGACGTTCCAGGCAAAGACAGGCAATGGGCACGTTGGGGAAAGCACGATACAGGTCAATGCCAGACTTGAGGACTCACCACTTTCCAATGATCTTGGAACACCTTATGTCGTAGGCCGCCCGAACTATGATGCTTCGATTCCACCACGGGAATGGCTTGGCAGCCTTGTGTGGGACATGAAAGTCAACGCACAAGGCAAGGTAACCGAGGTGTCTATCGTGAAAGCAGAGGGGGTGGGTTTGAAAATCCGCGACCGAGCGGTCGCCGCAGGCTACCTTTCGCTTTTCTTCCCGGACAAGCGGAGAGAGATCAAACCACTGGTCTGGAGACGCGAGCTTTGATTTGCGCCCAATTAGCGTGGAGGGACTGAAGTTCCAATTGCAAGACTCCCGGTTGCCCAGAGCTTCTCGATTGATTTTTTAAGGAATGATAAGTGGAGCTTTTCCGTAGTGAAGTTTTGGCTGCGAAGAAGATAGACCAGCTAGCTAGCGCGACGTCCCCCCGATTTTGAGTAGCACCCCAGTGTGGAGTCCAATTCCCTACCCCGAGGAGATTGGACGTGAAGAAGCGTTTTACCGAAGAACAGATCATCGGCTTCCTGCGCGAAGCCGAAGCGGGCGTGGCGATCGAGGACCTGTGCCGTCGCCATGGCTTCCGCGAGGCCTCCTACTACCTATGGCGCAGCAAATTCGGCGGGATGAGCGTGCCCGATGCCAAACGGCTCAAGGACCTTGAGTCCGAAAACGCGCGTCTGAAGAAGTTGCTAGCCGAGCAATTGTTCGAGAACGACCTGATCTAAGGATGCGCTGCGAAAAAAGTGGTGAGCGCACCGGCGTGTCGTACGCTGGTGCGCGAGTGGATGGGGCGTGGCGCCAGCGAGCGCCGCGCCTTGGCGGCCATTGGCATGAGCGCTAGTGCGCTGCGGTACTGCCCGCGCGAAGACCGCAACGTTGAGCGACGCGAGCGCATTCTTGCGCTCGCGCATCGCCATCGTCGCTATGGCGTGGGGATGATCTATCTCAAAAGGGTGCATGGTGAACTACAAGCGGGTGGAGCGGCTGTACCGCGAGCAGCAGCTACAGGTCCGGCGTCGCAAACGCAAAAAGGTGCCAATAGGAGAGCGTCAGCCGCTGCTGCGGCCATCGCAGGCCAACCAGGTGTGGTCGATGGACGTCGTGTTCGACCGCACTGCCGAAGGGCGGGTACTCAAGTGTCTGGTGATCGTGGACGATGCAACCCACGAAGCGGTCGCCATCGACGTGGAGCGCGCAATCTCGGGCCACGGGGTGACGCGCGTGCTGGACCGACTGGCCCACAGTCGCGGTTTGCCGCAGGTGATCCGCACTGAGCGCGAAGCCTGCCCTCGGGGCACAACGGCAAGGAGTTTTGCGGTAAGGCAATGGTCGCCTGGGCGCATGCCCGTGGCGTGCAGTTGCGGCTGATCCAACCCGGCAAGCCAAACCAGAACGCCTACGTCGAATCGTTCAACGGCCGACTACGCGACGAATGCCTCAACGAGCACTGGTTCCCAACACTGCTGCATGCACGCACCGAGATCGAACGCTGGCGGCGCGAATACAACCAGGATCGACCCAAGAAAGCAATCGGCGGCATGACACCGGCTGCTTATGCCCAACATCTGGCAAACACCGATATCATTAGCACTGGACTCTAAACCCGGCCGCTACTCAGGACGGAGGGACGTGGCGGCAATGGCGCTGGATCAAACGACGTCAGGCAGTGGAACCGGTGATCGGACATCTTGACGACTGCGTCGTTGCAGGCGTAAAGGCGACCAGGACAATACGCTGCAAGTGACTTGGCTGCGCTGCGGGCTACAACCTGCGTTGGCTGATGTGCTGGATCGCGTTTTTGCGCGCCTGGATCCGGGCGACGGGATGGGCATCCTTGAGCACCGTGCATCGATCACCGCTGACGACTGCTGCTTGAAGGAGGTTTTTCAGGGAAGGCCAGTTATTGTGCCTTCGGTGCCTGACGTGACACTGCGCGCTGCCGTCACACGCATGGAAGTGCGCTGTCAAGTCTGCGACTGCACTCAAGGCGTGGTAGATGGATTTGCGCAGCGGCTCTCGTCCAGCACCCGCCGCATCTGCTCGTAGCGCCGCTTGCGCTCGGCCGATTGTGTTTCGTCGGAGAAGTGCCAGGTTGCTTCGGCTTGCTCGGCACGTTTGCGCCAAGCCTCGCACAGGCTTTGGTCCGGCACTGGGGCGCAGCGGTCGGTGACCACTTCGCACGCACTGCCGCCACCGGTCGCCGGCCCACCGGCCAGGTTGGTGGTCTGCATAAGCAGACAGCGCGTGGCCGGCTCGCGGTCTTCGGTAAGGTAGCGGCCGTTGTCGTGCGCAGTGCATTCGAATAACGGCGGCGGAGGCAGCGTGGATGCAGAGGTCATGGCCGGCGGCGTCGCGGCTGCTGGCGCTTGAGTCGCCAGCGAAGCCGCCGCAGGCATCGCAGCTTGCGTAGCAGGGCGCGGCCGCTCAGGCGATGGCGCACTCGATCCACCCGGCGCGAATGGCACCGACGCTGGCGCGGTCATCAACTTCTTTTGCTGCTGCATGCCTTTGGGGCACGGCATGTTTTGCACCGTAAGCGCACCGGCGGGATCGGTGCAGCGGTAGATGGCTACTTCCTGTGCGCCGGCCATCGAGGCACACGCTATCCATGGCACCAGCAGCCAGCGCCTCATGCGCCGCCACAATCGCGTTGCTGGCGCGCCTCGATGCCACGTTGTTCGCGGCTGAGATCCTCGCGCTCGCTCTGCAAGGCGCTGTTGTAGCGGCGGATCAGCTCCCAGCGACGGTCGGCCAGGCGCGCGCAGACTTCCTGTGCGGGCAGGGCATGGCATTGGTCGCGGATCTGCACATTGCCGTAGGGCAGGATCACCGTGCCGCCGTAGCCGCCGTCGCCGCCGCCGCCGTTGTCGCCATTGCCGGGATAGCCACCACCGTCGTAGTTGCCTCGGCCACCACCGATGCTGCCTTGTATCCCCTGGGCCGGACGTGGTTCCGGCTGGCGCGTTCCGTGCCGCAGGCCGCCGGACACGTAGGCCGAGACCCAGGTGGGCACCCAGCGCGGATTGCCCTCGGGGCTGTCGCTGGTGTAGCGACGGCCTTCTTCGGTCACGCATTCGTACATCGGCTGCGGCGGCTGCACGGTGATGATGCGCACCTCGCGCGGTGGCGGCTGCGACGGAGCTACAACAGCCGGTGCGGCGGAGCGCTGCGGTCGGGGCGGCGGATCCTGTGGGCGCTGCAGGTCCAGTATCTGCTGGCGGCCACTGCTGCATGGCGCATCCTGCAGCGCGACGGTGCCGGTGCTGCTCACGCAGCGATAGAGCCGCACATTCGGATCGGCTTTGCTTGCGGCGCTCGCCGTCGACGCAGGTAGCGCCGTGGCGAGCAACAGAAGGGTCAGGACGGAACGCATGGCCGCAGTTTGCGCGTCTGCCAAGCTACGGGCAAACGGACAACCGGCTTTTCGGGGTGAAGCGGACCGACAATCGGCGCGTGCCGACCGCTCAGTCGCGTAGGATCTGCCCGGTCCGTGCATCGCGGATCTGGGTCGGCTGCGCCAATGCGCCTACCTCGCCCTCCACCACGCCATCGATGCAGGCTAGCAGGGCGGGGTCCAGCGCCTGCCGGCTGCGCGCGGGCGGCTCACCGGCGAGGTTGGCGCTGGTGGATACCAGCGGGGCGCCCCAGGCCGCGCAGAGCGCCGCGACCACCGGGTGGGCGCTGATACGCACCGCCAGCCCATCATGTTCTCCAGTGACCCAGCGTGGGGCCTGGGCGATGACGGGCAGTATCCAGGTATGCGGGCCAGGCCAGCTGGCCAGAACCTCTCGCTTACGTGCAGGCTCCAGCGCATCGAAGTCCACCCAGTCGCGCAACGCCTCCACGCTGGAAGCCACCACGATCACACCTTTGTCGACCGGGCGGCGCTTGATCTCCAGCAGCCGCAACACGGCGACTTGCTGGCGCGGGTCGCAACCCAATCCCCACACCGCTTCGGTCGGATAGGCGATCACGCCGCCCTGGTTCAGGGCAGCGATGGCACTGTCCAAGCTGAGCGTGTGCTCCATGCTGCGCCTCAGCCCGCGGCGTTGCTGAGGGTCTTCTTGACCACGCGCTTGGTAGCTTTCTTGGCAGTAGTTTTCCTGGCCGTCGGCTTTTTATCAGCGGTCTTGGTCGTCGCAGTCTTGGTCGCGGTCTTCTTGACCGCAGGTTTCTTCGGCGAGGAATCCCTGACCGCGTTCTTGTTGAGCGTAGTCTTCTTCGCGCCAAAGCCCTTGCGCACCGGCTTGCCGGTGTCGGCCAGCAACTGCTGCACTTCTTCGAACGTCAACGAAGACGGCTCGCGATCCTTGGGAATCTTGCCATTGAGCTTGCCATCGCTAATGTATGGGCCGAAGCGGCCGTTGAGCACTTGAATGTCGCTGCCTTCGAAGTCCTTGATTACGCGGTTGCGCGCGATCTCTTCCTTCTCTTCGATCAGGAAAACCGCACGCTCCAGATCGATGGTGTATGGGTCGTCCTCTTTCTTCAGCGACGCATACACGCTGCCGCGGCGCACAAACGGGCCGAAGCGGCCAATGCCGACGCTGACGTCCTGCTCTTTGTCCTGACCCAGGGCGCGCGGCATCTTGAACAGTTCCAGCGCGTCTTCGATAGAGATCGAATAGATGCTCTGGCCGGGTCGCAGCGATGCGAAGGTGGGTTTTTCTTCGTCTTCGACGGTGCCGATCTGCACCATCGGACCGAAGCGGCCAATACGTGCGCTGACTTCCTTGCCGCTGACCGGATCGGCACCGAGCACGCGTACACTGCCGGCATCGGTCTTGTCCAGCGAATCCTTTTTGTCCTCGACCAGTTGCTTGAACGGGCCCCAGAACTTCTCCATCAACGGGATCCATTCCGCTTCGCCACGCGAGACTGCATCCAAATCGTCCTCGAGCTTGGCGGTGAAGTCGTAATCCACGTAGCGGGTGAAATGGCCGGACAGGAACTTGGACACCGCCCGGCCCACGTCGGTGGGGCGGAAGCTGCGGCCCTCCATGTCCACGTACTTGCGGAACTGCAGGGTCTGGATAATCGAGGCGTAGGTGGACGGGCGACCGATGCCGTATTCCTCCAGCGCCTTGACCAGTGCCGCTTCGGTGAAGCGCGGCGGCGGCTGGGTGAAATGTTGATCGGTGACGATGCGGTCCAACGGAATATTGTCGCCAGCCTTCATCAGCGGCAGCTTGCGGCCTTCGTCCTCGTCCTCGCTGCTCTTGGTGTCCTTGCCTTCTTCGTAGACTGCAAGAAAACCTGCGACCACCACGGTGGTGCCGCTGGCGCGGAACACGTGTTGACTGCCGGCCGACAGATCGACGCTGACGGTATTGAGCGTGGCCGGAATCATCTGGCAGGCGACCGCGCGGCGCCAGATCAGTTCATACAGGCGGCGCTCGTCGTCGGACAAAAAGCCCGCCACCTGTGCCGGCGTACGCAGTGCCGAGGTCGGGCGCACCGCTTCATGCGCTTCCTGCGCGTTCTTGGATTTGGTGGTGTAGGCGTTGGGCTGATCCGGCAACGAGGCGGTGCCGAAGTCGCGTGCGATGACGTCGCGGATTTCGGCCAGCGCGTCCTGCGACAGGTTCACCGAGTCGGTACGCATATAGCTGATCAGACCGACCGAGCCTTCATCGCCGAGCGCGACACCTTCGTACAATTTCTGCGCCACCTGCATGGTCTTGCGGGTGGTGAAGCCGAGCTTGCGCGAGGCTTCCTGCTGCAGCGTGGAGGTGGTGAACGGCGGTGCAGGGCGGCGCTTGCGCTCTTTGCTGGCCACATCGGTGACATGCAGCACGCCTTGTGCAGCCTGCTGGATGCGCAGCCGCGCCGCTTCGGCGGTGTCGCCGTCGGTGACGGTGAACTGCTCGAATTTCTGCCCGTCCAGCTTGATCAGACGCGCGTGGAACGGCTGCGACGGATGCCGGCAATGCGCATCGATGGACCAGTATTCGCGCGCAATGAAGGCTTCGATCTCTTCTTCGCGCTCGACGATCATGCGCAGCGCCGGCGACTGCACGCGGCCTGCGGACAGGCCGCGCTGTACCTTGCGCCACAGCACCGGCGACAGGTTGAAGCCCACCAGATAGTCGAGCGCGCGGCGCGCCTGCTGCGCATCGACCAGATCGGCAGCGATCGCGCGCGGCTTGAGCATCGCTTCCTTGATTGCGCGCGGGGTGATCTCGGTGAACACCACCCGCTGCATCGGCTTGCCCTTGAGCAGGCCGCGCTCTTTCAGGATCTCGGCGATGTGCCAGCTGATCGCCTCACCCTCGCGGTCCGGGTCGGTCGCCAGAAAGATGTCGTCGGCGCTCTTGGCGGCACGCGCAATGGCTTCGACATGTTTCTCGTTCTTTTCGATCAGGTCGTAACGCATCGCAAAGCCGTTGTCCGGATCGACCGCGCCCTCCTTGGGGACCAGGTCGCGCACGTGCCCATACGAGGCCAGGACGGTGAAGTCCTTGCCGAGGTATTTATTGATCGTCTTGGCCTTGGCGGGCGATTCGACGATGAGCAGGTGCTTGGGCATGGTGGCAAATTCTTTGGGCAGAGCCCGGGGGGCAGGTAGCGTGGCCTAATTGGCCGGTCGAGGGAAGCGGATCGGGCGTTTCCCACACGTTAACGCCCGGGAAGGTGGCCCGGGCGTTCAGTTCTGTTATTTAGAAAGATCACGGCGGACGCCGCCGTGTCAAGCGGGGGCGCCGCGAACCGCTTGTTCCGACTCATTCCGACGCGTCGAAATCCAGCCACAGCGCCTTGCCGTCGATCCTGGACGATTCCGGTGCATAAATCACCGCCTCGACGCCGCCCTCGATGGTCTCGAACCGGCCGATGCGCACGCTGGTCAGTGCCTCGTTCGCAGACTGTCAGAGCGCCTTGAAGCCGGAGTCGTCATTGACCGGACACGGGCCTTCCTGTGCGAGAAATTCGGCGATCCGCGGCTTCAATGGCGGTCACCGCAGTGACCGCCTGGGCGACCTTCGCGCGTGTTCAGGTAGTCTCCTTGAGTAGGTCGGAAGTGCGATCGCGTCGCGGATGCCGACTACCCCCGCGATCATTAAAGACGACGACCACAGTGCCCAGCACCACGACCAGCCACCAGCCTGAGCCTTCGCCGGCCTGGCAGTTCGGTGGCGCAGATGGATGATGAACAAGCGGAGTGCGGCCAGCCGATGGCTGCAACGGCGGACAGACCGCTGCGTGCTCAGATCAGTCGAGATAGATGGCCTGAGCGCTTCGGCGCAGGCGGACAACCGCAACCAGTTGGTCCAGACCTTCGCACCAGAAAGGTATCCGAGGCGATCACGTGATCGCGATACAGGCCCAGCAGGGCCTCTTACGCTACCGGATCGTGCCGATGGGGTTGCCATCGGCTAATACCAACTGCTTATCCCCGCCCCCTCGCGCGCGCTTTGCCGTGGCTTCTTCAAGCGTTAGTGTATGGGTTCAGGCTCGTCCAGGAACATCTGCGTTTCCATCCAGGCATAGGCCGCTTCTGCACCGGGCTGGTTAAACAACACCATCAACACCACCCACTTGAGGTCGTCCAAGTCAAGCTCGTCCTGGTCCAATGCCATGGCGCGGTCCAGCACCAACTCGCGCTGGTCGGCGTCGAGAATGCGGTATTGCTCGAGAAACAGCAGAAATCCGCGGCAGTCGACATCGAGCTTGTCCAGCTCGGGGCCGTGATAGATGCGGACAGGTCCATCAACATGCGGGCGCGCGACGCTTGGCCGCTGCTCGGAGAGCGCGTCCAGCCAATCGAAGGCTTTGCTAATTTCTGCGGGGCTGAAGCCGGCTTGGATCAAGCCGTTCTGAAGCGAGTCACGGTCACGGACCAAGTCCGCGTCCTCGCTGAAATAATGTTCGAACAGGTACAGCAGTACATCGAGAATGCTCTCTTTCATTGCTCCTCGGCCTGCGTCGCGCGACGCTGTGGAGGTGAAGAAACTAGGGATTGCGGGTATAGCGACCGTGCTCGGTGACCACGTCTCCCTCCAGTTCCATAATCAGTAGCATGGAGGACAGCGCGGCAGCCGTCAATCCGGTGCGTTGCACCAATGTATCCATAGGGGTTGGGTCGTAGCCCAGTGCTTGCCACAAGCGATGGTAGTCGGGGTCCGAACGCGAAGAAGTGGCTTTCGGCGTTGCTCTGGTCAACTCGGTGGGGGCGGCCAGACGCTCGCGCAAGGCGGCGGCCAATTCGCCTGACAGCAGGCCCAGGCCGTCGATGATTTGGGCAGGTTCCTGTGCAAGGGTGGCGCCTTGCCGGATCAAGTGATGGCAACCGCGCGCGAGCGGATTGTGCAGCGAGCCGGGCAAGGCGAATACCTCGCGCCCAGCCTCGGCCGCCAGACGCGCGGTGATCAGCGCACCCGAGCGCATCGCCGCTTCGACTACCAAGGTGCCCAAGGCCAGCCCGGCAATGATCCGGTTGCGGGCCGGGAAGTGCGCCGCAACCGGCTTGGTCCCGGGCAGGTACTCGCTAACCACTACCCCGCGTGCAGCGATGCGGTCGCGCAAGCGGTGATGGTTCGCGGGGTAGGCCACATCGGCGCCGGTGCCGACCACCGCTAAGGTGATGCCGTCAGGGCAAGAAAGTGCAGCCTCGTGTGCGACCGCATCCACGCCTGCCGCCATGCCGCTGACGATGCCCAGCCCGGCGCTCGCCAGACTGGAGGCGAACGCGCGGGTGTGGTCGCGACCTCCCGCGGTGGCCGTGCGGCTACCAACCACCGCGACGGCCGGATGCCACAGCGCATTTGGGTCGCCGTCGACGAACAACGCCAGTGGCGGATTGGCGATATGGCGCAGCAGGGCCGGGTAGTCCGGATCGTGCCAACCGATCACGTGATGCTGTGGCTGCTCGCACCAGCGCAACGCTGTGTCCAGCGTTTGTTCCTCAGGTGTTTGCAGGTTCGCCAATTGGACCTCGTTGCAGCCAGCGGCGCGCCAGACATCCGGCCCGGCCGCCAGGATCCCGGCTGGTGAAGCGAAAGACGTCAGTAGCGCACGGCGTGGCAGGGTACGGCCACCAGCCAGGAGCAGTATCAAAAGTGCACGCAAATCGGGAGCGGTCAGGGCCATGCATCCAGCCTAGGCTGCAAACGACGACGGCGCCCTCAGGCGCCGTCGCGTTACCACATCGGATTTTACCGCGCTTACCGCGCGTCTGGATGCTTGACGAAATAACCCAGGCCGGTCGGCTTGACGCTTTCCATCACCAACGCATAGCTGACCTTGTCGAAGGTGCGGAACACCATCGCATGCGAGGCGTATTCGTCGGGCAGCCCAACGGTGGAGCCGGCCGGGCCGCTGAAGTCATCATCGGTTCGCGAGAAGCGCGAGTGCTTGATCCGGTCGCTGACCGTGCGGCCTTTGCGCCAGATCGAGAACACCGTGCCGTTGTTGATGCCTTCGCGTGCGCCGCCGGAGATGGCGATCACGTCGCGCGTACCGCCGACGGTGAACGCATCGGAGATGGCCAGCACGCGCAACTCGGTCCGCAATGCCTGTTCCGACGGCGGATGCGGAATGAACTGCAGATCGTACGGCTGCGCTTCGACTGCGACGATGCGATCGCCGGCCCGCACTTCGCGACCGCTGTCCTGCAACAGCAGCGTTGCCGCCTTGGAGTTGCCGCCCGCTGCACTGCGGGTGATGGTGCCGACGTTGACCTGCGCCATTTCATAGCCGAGGAACTCGCCACGCGTGCTCGGCGCGATGTAGTCCTTCCAGACGTTGCCGGAGCCAGCAGTGATATCGCCGGCCGCATCCAGGTCCTCGTTGTGTTTGGGCAGGCTGAACTTCACCGTCGGGCGTACCACTGCAAAGCGCTGACCCGGCTGTGCGCCTTCCAGACCAACCACGTAGGCAACCTGGCCGGTGGTGGCACGCGAACGCCCGCCTTCCAGACCAACCACATACGGCAAGCCGTCGACGTTGTCGGTCACGCGCTGACTCTTCAAAAATGGCTCGACCTCTGCCAACGGAATCGCGTTGATCGGTGCTTCCTGACGCGGGCCGGGCTGAACAGTGCCCTTAGCGACGCGGTCCAGGTAGGCCAGGCTGATCACGTCACCCGGATAGATCAGATGCGGATTCTCGATCTGCGGATTGGCTTGCCAGATTTCCGGCCACAGCCACGGTTTTCGCATAAAACGCCCAGCGATGTCCCAAAGGGTATCCCCCTTGCGGACCACGTAAGTATCTGGATGTTCGCCCACCGCTTGCGCCGCAGCGTAGGTCGCGACGGTCAGCATCGCCACGGCGACGACCGTACGAAATCGGTTCAACATGAGTGCCTTCTTGCCTGATTCCCCAACAGGTCCTCGGACTATAGTCCAGAAACCGGGGTGCCACGCAAGCGTTGCGCTAGAATGGCACCGTCTTGCCGGCGCAGCGCCGGTGTTTCCAGACCGGTAATCCCATGGCTTTGCTCCCTATTCTCGAATTTCCCGACCCGCGGCTGCGTACCAAGGCAGTGCCTGTCGATGCTGCCGAGGTTACCAGCCCGGCGTTTCAGGCGTTGCTCGACGACATGTTCCAGACCATGTACGAGGCGCCCGGCATCGGCCTGGCTGCCAGTCAGGTGGACGTGCATAAGCGTTTCATGGTGATCGACGTCAGCGACGAGAAAAACCTCCCGCGAGTGTTCATCAATCCGGAAATCGTGAGCAAGCAAGGCGAGCAGCTGTATCAGGAAGGCTGCCTCTCGGTGCCGGGCATCTATGCCGATGTCAGCCGCGCCGATGCAATCACGGTGGGTTATTTCGACCGTCAGGGGCAGGCGCAGGAACTGAGCACCGACGGCCTGCTGGCGGTGTGCATCCAGCATGAAATCGACCATCTGGACGGCAAGTTGTTCGTGGATTATCTGTCGCCGCTCAAGCGCGAGATGGTGCGCAAGAAGCTGGCCAAACAGCGCAAGCATGTGGCCTGACGGCTGGGATTGGGGAGTCGGGATTGGAAAAGCGGGTTTTCTGACCGGTTACCGACTCCGTTGTTGCCAATCTCCAATCGGGAATCCCAATTCAATGTTGCGCGTGTCTTGAGGGGTATGGCGCATGCGTTCATTGCGACGCGCGGTCCGCGTGCCCAGATGGGTCTGAAAGCCGGCATTGATTCAGGATTGGACAAGCCATTTCCCGCAGAAAGCACCGGGTCTGGCGCCAATCGCGTCGGATCCGCCCTTGCGAATCCCAACTCCCGAATCCCGGCCTTACCGTTACGCCGAGTCTCACCCCGGTCGCCGCATCCGCCGTTGCGAATACCAAGTCTCCACTTTCGAATCCCCGCTCAATGAAAATCGTATTTTCCGGTACGCCGGATTTCGCCGTCGCTTCGTTGCGCGCTGCCGCGCTGCGGCATGAAGTGGTTGCTGTCTATACCCAACCGGATCGACCTGCCGGCCGCGGTCGTGGGCTGACGCCGTCGCCGGTCAAGCTGGAAGCAATCGCGCGTGGCATTCCGGTGTTCCAACCGCAGACCCTGCGTTCGCCCGAGGCGTTGGCCACACTGCGTGCGCTCAATGCCGATTTGATGGTGGTGGTTGCCTACGGTTTGATCCTGCCCAAGGCCGTGCTGGCCGCGCCAACCCATGGCTGCTGGAACGTGCATGCTTCGCTCCTGCCGCGCTGGCGTGGCGCCGCGCCGATCCAGCGCGCGATCGAGGCCGGCGATACCGAAACCGGGGTGTGCCTGATGCAGATGGAAGCCGGTTTGGATACCGGCCCGGTGCTGCTGTCGCAACGGCTGGAAATCGGCGAGCAGGAAACCGGCGGGCAGCTGCACGATCGCCTGGCCGCGCTGGGCGCGCAGGTGCTGTCCGATGGCCTGGGTTTGCTGCGTGCCGGCATTCGCCCGGTCGCGCAACCGCAGCCTGCCGAAGGCGTGACCTACGCGCACAAGTTGGACAAAGCGCAAGCACGCCTGGATTGGGCACAGCCGGCACAGGAACTGGCGCGGCGCGTGCGTGCATTCAATCCGTGGCCGGTGGCCGAGGCGATCCTGGCAGGCGAGCGCGTGCGCTTGCATGGCGCGGTGGCGCTGGATCTGGCCCACCAGCAGCCGCCGGGCAGGTTGCTCGCGGCCAGCAAGCAGGGCATCGACATCGCCTGCGGTGAGGGCGCGTTGCAGGTGCGCGTTTTGCAGCGCGAGGGCGGTAAGGCGATCACTGCTGCCGATTACCTCAACGCGCGTCGCGATCTCCCGGCGCTGCGCTGATGTCGGCCGATACCGCGACCGCTGGCGTTGCCTCGCGCCTGGCTGCGGCACGGGTGCTGACGGCAGTGTTCGATCAGGGTCGCTCGTTGAAGGCCGAACTGGCTGCGACCTTGCCCGGCGTGAGCGATCCGCGTGACCGCGCGTTAGTGGAGGCGATCTGTTTTGCGGTGATACGCCGCCACCCAGCCTACGACGTCGCATTGCGGCAGTGGCTGGAGCGCCCGTTGCCGCGACGCGATGCCGAACTCAAGGCGTTGCTGATGACCGGCTTCGCCCAGCTCGATGTGCTGCAACTACCCGCGCATGCGTCACTGTCGGCCACCGTGGACGCGTGCCGCGCGCTCGGCCGGCCGCGTCAGGCCGGCATGGTCAACGCGGTCCTGCGGCGCGCGCAGCGCGAAGGGTTTCCGGCGGTATCGGCCGATGCCGGCTGGCCATCGTGGCTTCGCAAGCAACTGCGTGCGGACTGGGGCGATCACGCCGAGACCATTTTTGTAGCGAGTGCGCAGGTAGCACCGATGTGGCTGCGTGTGCAGCGCTCGCGTACCGACCCCGCCGCTTACGTTGCACGTCTGGCCGAACTGGGTATCGGCGCGCAGACCGATACAACGTTGCCGGACGCGGTGCGCCTGCACAACGCGGTGCCGGTGAACCAGTTGCCGGGCTTTGCCCAAGGCGATGTCTCGGTGCAGGACGGTTCTGCGCAGCAGGTGGCCGATGCGCTGACGCTGACCCCATCGGCGCGCGTGCTCGATGCCTGCGCTGCGCCCGGCGGCAAAGCGGCGCATCTGTTGGAACGCCATCCCGGTTTGCAGCTCACCGCGCTGGACGTGGATGCGCGCCGACTGGAACGCGTGCAGCAGACCTTGCGGCGAACCGTACCGAGCGCGCAGGTGGCACTGCATGCCGCCGATACCGCCGATACAGAAGCTTGGTGGGACGGGCAGCGGTTTGATGCGGTGTTGCTGGACGCTCCCTGTTCGGCCACCGGTGTGGTGCGGCGTCAGCCCGACGTGTTGCTACATCGCCGCGCCGACGATATCGATGCCTTGTCTGGACTGCAGGCGCGCCTGCTCGATGCGACCTGGCGCACGCTACGGCCGGGCGGGCAGTTGCTCTACACCACCTGCTCGCTGCTTGCGCGCGAGAACAAAGCGCAGGTCGAGTCGTTTCTGCAGCGCACCCCGGATGCACAGGCGCGGCCGTTGGCTGCGCAGTTCGGTCATGCAGCAGGTCCGGGGCGTCAGCGGTTTCCAGGCGAGCAGCACTGCGACGGATTTTTCTACGCGCTTTTGCTAAAAGCCTCTTGATCGCGCGCTGAGTGTAGCGCTCCACCTTTTGCGTCCATTGCGGCCCGACATGCTCAAGACCCGTGCTTCCAAAGATTTCTGGCTGCTGGCCATCACCGCTGTGTTGGTGATCGGCGCAGGCCTGGGCTTGCGTGACCCGTGGCCGGCGGATGAGCCGCGCTTTGCGCTGGTCGCCAAGCAGATGGTGTCCAGTGGTGACTGGCTGTTCCCGCATCGCGGCAACGAGCTGTATTCGGACAAACCGCCGATGCTGATGTGGCTGCAGGCGCTGTGCTACACGCTGCTGGGCAATTGGCGGGTGGCCTTCCTGCTGCCGTCGCTGCTGGCCGCATTGGGCACGCTGGCCTGCGTGTACGACCTGGGGCGGCGGCTGTGGACCCGGCGCGTGGGTGCATATGCGGCCTGGATGCTGCTGTTTACGCTGCACTTCACCTTCCAGGCCAAGAAGGCGCAGATCGATCCGTTGGTGGTGTTCTGGATCACCCTGGCCAATTACGGGCTGCTGCGCCATCTGCTGATGGGGCCTGCCTGGCGCTGGTGGACGCTGGGATGGTTTGCCGCCGGGCTGGGCGTGATCACCAAGGGGGTGGGCGTGATCGCGCTGCTGATGCTGATTCCGGCCGGGATTGCCGCGGCGCGGCGCTGGCCAGGCGTGCGCGTGTATGTGCGCGATCGGCGCTTTTGGCTGGGGCCGCTGTTTTTCTCCGTCGCGATCGGGCTGTGGTTCGTGCCGATGATGGTGGCCGCACTGACCGCCGGCCAGCCCGAATACCGCGTGTATCTCAACGACATCCTGCTGCGCCAGACCGCCAAGCGCTATGCCAGTTCCTGGGATCACGCGCAGCCGATCTGGTACCACCTGCAGAGCATGGCCACGCTGTGGCTGCCGACCATTTTGTTGCTGCCTTGGGCGGTCCCGGCCTGGCGGCGCCGGCTGCGGCGGCGGGATCCGCGCTATCTGCTGCCGCTGGGGTGGTGGTTGCTGGTGCTGGTATTTTTCACCATTCCCAGCGGCAAGCGCGATGTCTATATCCTGCCGGCTCTGCCGATGTTCTGCCTGGCTCTGGCGCCGTTGGCGCCGGGCCTGCTGCGCCGGGTCGGCGTGCAGCGGCTGCTGTTCGGATTCGGATTGCTGCTGGCGGCGCTGTTCAGCGCCGGTGGCGCGGCGATGCTGATCGGGCATCCAGGCTTCGAGCAGAAGATCATGGATAGCCGCGGGGTCGGCAGCGAAGCGACCGGCCCGCTGGGTTGGCTGCTGCTGGCAGTCGGTCTGTGGGGTATCGCCAGCCTGCTGTTGTTGCAGGTGCGCCACTCCGCGCTTGCGCTGGTCTCGCTGCTTGGCGCGTGGTGGGTGGCGTTCGGTCTGGTCTGCTACCCCATCTTCAACGACTCCAGCTCGGCGAACGCGGTGATGCGCGAAGCCGGGCACCGCATCGGCCCGGATGCGCAGCTCGGGCTGGTGGCATGGAAGGAGCAGAACCTGCTGATGGCCGACCGCCCTGCGCAGACCTTCGGCTTCAAGGTGCCATGGGAAAAACAATTGCAGCAGGGTGTGGCTTGGCAGGCAGCGCAACCTGACCGGCGCTGGTTGATGGCGCAGGAGACCGCATTGCTGGCCTGTGTGGATCGCAGTCGCAGCCAATTGGTGGGTGTGGCCAATCGCCGCCGCTGGTGGCTGGTGCCGGCCGATGCAGTTCACGGCGACTGCGTGGCCGACTCCAATGAGCGCGCAGTTGAAGAAAAGGAGCAGGGCAACCTGGATTCCGAATGAGGCAGCGAACGAAGCGACCGAGCGCACGTCCGCGGTGCCATCTGTACTGCGTCAATGCCCGTGCTGGTTGCTGTCTGGCAAGGATTCATGCGGAGCATCGTTATCTTGGCAGGCTGCCGATGCCTGTCGCCTGCTTTGCCTCCCTTTCTCCACCGATGTTTCGATGAATTCCTTGCGCACTCAGCCCGCTTCTCTCCCGCAGTCTGCCCCTATCGCATCGCGGGTAGGCGTGGGTATCGCCGAGCTGGGCGTGTTCGCGTTGACCGCGCTGGTTGTCGGCATGCCGAGCGGGCTGCTGCCATTCGGCCTGTGCTTGTTGCTTGGCTCGCTGGTCGGTTGGCCCAGCCTGCGCGTGGGCATCGCCTCGTGTAGTTGGTCGCTACGCGCGCTGTGCTGGCTGACGGCAGCGGTGATCGCGATGTCGTTGCTGTCGATTGCGTTGTTCGAACACGGGCTGCGCGACGTCGACAACCGTTCGCGCTTTCTGGTGCTGCCATGGGCGGCTTTGTGGGCCTACGCATTGCAGCCGCGCCAAGTCTGGCTATGGCGCGGTGCGGTGGCCGGTGTGTTTGCGGCGATGCTGATTGCCATGCTGCAGGTGATGAACGGTGCCGACCGCGCGGAAGGTTGGACCAATGCGATTGTGTTTGCCGATATGGCGCTGATGTTGCTGGTGGTGGCGGTGTTCTGTCGCCCGGTCGGCAATGTGCGTTGGTTGGTTGGCGCCGCCATCGCCACGATGATGGTGATCGTGCTCAGCGGCAGCCGCGGTGTGTGGCTGTCGTTGCTGGTGACTTTGGGCGTGTTGATCTGGGGCGCGCCATGGCACAGCGCACGCATGCGCTTGCTGACTTTCGTGGGCAGCGCCGTACTGGGGGTGGGCGTGGTCGTCAGCGTGCCGGCGTTGACCGATCAGATGCGCTTTGGCGAGCTGCAAAGCGATTTGCAGCGCTACGAAGTCGGCGACAGCGATTCGTCTGCCGGTGCTCGTATCGAACGTTTGCATGTGGCGTGGGACACCTTGAAAGCGCATCCGTTGACCGGCGTGGGTGTCGGCCGTTTCGATGATGCGATGCGCGAACTGCCGGTATGCGCAGGCGATACTTGGTTGCTGCGCTGTCATCTTGGTCACGCGCACAACGATCTGGCCGAGTGGGGGGCGACCCAGGGCATCCCCGGGGTGCTTCTGCTGATCGCGGTCTATGGCGTGCCGCTGTTGGTCTTTGTACGTCTGCATCGACGCAGCGGGCAGCGTGAGTTCCGTGGCCCGGCAGCGGCCGGGGTGATGATCGTGATGAGTTACGCATTGTGCGGATTGACACAGTCGATGTTCGCGCACCAGGTATCGGCGAGTTTCTACACGGCGATGGTGGGTGTGCTGTCCGGCTTGGCGGCGCGCCAAGCGCAGCAGGCCGCAGCTGGCGCGGCTAACAAGGCCTAATCTGGTGGTTGCAGATCTCGTGCTGACAACCGGAATGTAGCCGGGTGCTGCGGATTGGAGGTACTGATCGCTGCCTGGCGTGAGTGCAGTGGTGGTGTTAGCCGCTCTTAGTCGTCGCACTGACTTAGTCGTCGCACTGATCGTCCGCCCGCGGCGGGTCCTGCACCGGTTGATCGTGCTGCAACAGCCACAGCACGATGGTCTTCTGGCGCACGTAATTGGCGCGCACATAGGCGTAGATCAGCCCGTGCCAGCCGTCGCGAAACCCACCGCGCAGCAGATAACCGCGCCAGAAACGCCAAGCCGGTGCTAGCACCAGCTTGCTCCAGGTCGCGCGTTTGCCGCGAGCGTACTCGTGCTCGGCCATCATCTGCGCGTAGCACTGGGTCTTGGCCAATTGCTGCGCCAGGGAGCGATACGGATAGTGGATCAAGTCGCCCGCCAGCGTCACCACGGCCCCATCGACACTGGCCGCCTCATGGATCTGGCGATTGCCGCGCCAGCCGCCACGGCGTCGATCGAACAATCGCAGCACCCGATCCGGATAAGCATTGCCATGGCGCAGAAATCGGCCGAAATAATCCGATAGCCGTGCGAACCGATAGCCGGCCGCATTGGCGAAGCCGGCATCGCGTGCGGCAACGATAGACGCGCGCAACGCGTCGCTCACGCGTTCGTCGGCATCCAGGCACAGCACCCAGTCGTGGCTGGCCTGCCCGACACAAAAGGCCTTCTGGCTGCGATAGCCGTCGAAGACGCGCTGCAGTACGCGTGCACCCTGCGCTGTCGCGATTGCCACGGTTGCGTCGGTGGAGCCGGAGTCCACCACCACGATCTCGTCGCAGAACGCCAGCGAGGTCAGACAGTCGCGTAGGCGATCGGCCTCGTTGAACGCGATAATGCAGGCGGAAATGCAAGGCCGTTCGTCGAGTGCGGTCGAAGAGGACATGTGATGGCCGAATACCTGCTGTTCGCAACGGAGCGTTACGCGTTGCCTATTCTGGCGCCATTGGCGCAGGCATTACAGGCCTCCGGTCACGCAGTGTCGGCCTGGTTCGAGGACGGTGCACGCGGGTTGGTGATGCCGGGTGTGCGCGAGGTCGGCCTGCGCGATGTGCTGGCCTTGCGTCCGCGCGCAGTGCTCAGCGCGGCCAACTGGGTGCCGCCGTTTATTTCGGGCGCCAAGGTGCAGCTCTTCCATGGTTTCAACGTGCAAAAACGCCAAGACAATCGCGGGCATTTCCGCGTGCGCGGCTTGTTCGATCTGTATTGCTCGCAAGGTCCGGCCACTACTGCGCCGTTCCGTGCGTTGGCGCAGCGCAAAGGGCATTTCGCGGTGGTCGAAACCGGCTGGCCCAAACTCGACCCGGTGTTCCGCGACGATGGCGGCCGTAGTGCCGCACTGCGCGCGCCAGCTAGCGGTCGCCCAGTGATACTGTTCGGCTCGACCTTCACCGAGCGCTTGAGCGCTGCGCCGACGCTCTACGATGACATCGCCGCCGATATCGCACGCGGTGCGCATTACTGGCTACTCACCTTGCACCCCAAGTGCGCACCGGAATTATTCGATCGCTATCGCGCGCTGGCCGGTGCCAACGCACGTTTTGTCGAGCCCGAACAAGTCATGGCCGCGCAGCGTGCGGCCGATGTGCTGGTCTCCGACACCTCATCGATCGTGTCCGAGTTCGTGGTGCAGCACAAACCGGTGGTGACCTTCCACAACCGCATGCCGCAGCCGCATATGCTGGATTTCCAGCAACCTGAGCAGTTGCCGCAGCAGCTGGCGCGCGCGCTGGCGCCGGATGCGAGGCTGCGCAGCGCGCTGGCCAGTTATGCCGACGCGATCCATCCGTATCGCGATGGGCAGTCTTCCGAGCGGGTGGTTGCAGCGACCGAGGATTTCATTGCCGGCAAACTCGGCATGCTGCGGCGCAAGCCGTTGGGTGCGCTATGGCGTGGGCTGCAGATCCGGCGCGAGCTTGGGTATTGGGGCCCGGCGCAGCGCTGAGCGTGATCGGCGACAACGCGCGTGTCGATATGTTCGCCCGCACTCATCGCCGACCTGATAGTGAACGCCGATCACCAAAGCAGCTTGCGGCGCGCCAGCGCCGCGTCCAGTTGCGCCTGCAGCGCCTGGGCCTGGGCAAACGGCACAAAGCGCAGCCGCAAGTTCGGCCCGGTCTGGCTCGCGCCGGCTGTGTCCAGCCAGAGCGTGGCGGTGCCTGACAGGCGATCCAAAGGCGAACGTTGCAGTTGCAGCGCCTGTAATTTGTCCAGCTCGGCCAGTCGCCACCAGCGCTTCCACCAGCCGCCACGCACGGCCACATAGCGCGCATCCACCGCATAGCCCATGTGCTGCATTTGGCGATGTGCCTTGAATACACTCCACGGCAGCCACAGCAGCAACCACAACGCTTGACTGCCCCAGTGCCAGGCCAGGCCGGCCACCAGCGGCGGCAGCAGTAACAGTGTTGGCAGACTCAATCGCCACCAGCAATGCGTGGCGATCGACTGCCACTGCGCGGGTGGCCAAGCAATGCCAGGCAGCAGGCGCTGCAACAAAGCATCGCAGCGTTGCGGATCGACGATCGGCGCGAGCTCTTTCAAGGCGCTGCCTTCGTTATCGCCGGAACCAACCACTGCGGTATCCACACGCAATCGGCGACGACCGAACAGGCGATGCAGGCGGCTTTCGTATAGCGTCCACGACTGGATACGACGCAACGCAACGCTGCTACGAATGCGCGTCAGCAGCCCGCGCTCCACGGTGAGGCGGCGCTCGGATTCGCTCAGACGAAAGCCGTAGTACTGCGCCGTCGCCAAGGCCACCGACAACACGCGCATCGCGATCAACAGTGCTAAAGAGCCGATTACCAGCAGCGCGGCAGTCACCGTGGCGCCCGGATGGATCTGGCTAACATAGTGATACGCCAGCTTGCCGTTGTGTTCGAGGAAGTTGGATACCGTGCGGCGCGGAATCATCTGGTAGCTCACACCGAAGCAGGCAGCCACCACCACCATACCGCGATTGGAAATCAGACCCAGCCGGATCACTTCGGCCATCGGCAAGCGCAGCAAGGTGCCGTCGTCGTCGATCTGCGGTGCAGTGGCATCGGCGTCATTGGCGCGGCGACGGATTAGATCTTCCAGCGCCAATGCCTGGTCCAGCCGCAGCACGCGCATTTGCGCTTCCGGCTTTTGGCCACCGGCCGATTCCAGCCGCACTTCGGCTACGCCAGCCAGCCGATGCAGCAGCGATTGATGCACCACCACGTTGTGGATGCGGGCGAACGGAATATCGCGCCGGCTGCGTTCCAGCAGGCCGCTACGAATCGCCACGCCATCGGTACCGATGCGGTAGCGATAGGTGAAGTAACGCAGCACCGAAATCGCCACCAGTACCGCGATGACCACACAGGTGACGATCTGATCGGCGAAATCGCGATTGCCGTCGCGGCTGCCGAACAGGATCAATGCCGCCAGCGGAATCAGGAATTGGCGGATCTGCTGCAGCAACACAAACACCCACGACAACGGATGCAGGCGCTGCTCGTCGCCCCCGCAATGTTCGATGGCACTCACAGCGCATCGTCGTCGTGATCGAGCTGGCGGGCCAGGCGGTCGCGTAACCGCTCGGCATCGCCCTGATCCAGCCCCGACAGCGCCACCGCGTTGAGCCGGCTGCCGGCGGTGTGCACCACCAGCGTGGTCAGCTGCGTGGCGCGTTCGATCGGGCCGCGGCGCAAATCCACGTGCTGCACGCGAGAGATCGGAATCCGCGTATCGCTTTGCCACAGGTGGCCGCGTTGCAGCGCTAGGCCGTGGGGGTCGAGTTTCCAATGGGTGAGCCGATGCCGTTTGACTGCGAACCAGGCACCCAGCAGTGCGGCGACCAGGGTCAGGCCGAGCATCACCGGCCAGTAGTGCCAGGCGTGCAGCACCGTGACCGTCACGCCGGCCGCGATCAGGCACGCGCATCCGCCGCCGAGCGCGCCGTTGACCGCCGCCACATAAGCGCCGCGTCGCGGTAGAGATTGCCAATGCGTGTGGTTCACAGCCTGCGCCTCTGCCGGAGCAGGGTGGACGATGACATCGGGGGGCGGCGGTGGAGCGTCGTGCACGAGGCGGGCCTGCAGAAGCGGTTCGCCGCAAGCATAGCCGGCTGCCAGGTGAGCGCGCATCCGGTGCAGGCAGGCTTGCTTCACCGATGCCCAGGTGTCGTGGACGCACACTGCTCGCTGTGCAAGCGGCGTAAGAAAACGCACGCAGGCAGGTGGTGAGCGGGCCTGACAGAGGCCGCACCATCATTCGGCACATGCACTCGCGCTGAAGAATGGCAACCACCACAGATGCGCTGCAGGTTGTGCAACTGGTCCGCGCTTATCGGCAAGGTGCTGACGACGATGCCGGAGCGAGCTTACCGAGCCGCCAGGAGCAGTGCGTCCACATCCAGCGCATGCCCGGCGCGCGCTGACTTTGTGCGCAGGTACTGTTCGTTTTCGGCGGTGACATCGCCGATGATCGGGATGCGGTCTTCGACCGCGATGCCGGCCGCGCGCAGGCGTTCGGCTTTGGCGGGGTTGTTGGTCAATAAACGGATTCGGCTGATGCCCAGGCCACGCAACATCGCGACCGCGCTGCCGTAGCGGCGCTCGTCAGGGCCGAAACCCAGTTGCGCATCGGCATCGATGGTATCCAGGCCTGCATGCTGATAACCGTAGGCACGCATCTTGGAGGCGATGCCGGTGCCGCGGCCTTCCTGGTCCAGATACAGCAGCACACCGCCGCCAAGCTCTTTCAACTTGGCCAGACCATGCCGTAGCTGGTCGCCGCAATCGCATTTGAGCGAGCCGAACAGATCGCCGGTCAGACATGACGAATGCACGCGCACCGGCACTGCGGCCGTCAGGTCCGGCTGGCCGACCACGATCGCTACTTGGTCGCGCTGCGCAACGCCGCCGCGGAACACCACGAATTCGCTCAAGCCCAGGCCGCGCAACGGCATCGATGTGCGGGTCACCAATTCGTAGCCGACCGCCGCGGATTTGGCGCAGCCGGTGCCCAGGTCGTCCAGCGCCAGCGATTGGCAGCCGGCGAAGGCGGCATGGTCGTCTGCGTCGCGCAGGTCAACTGCCAGCATCGCCGGCAGTAGCAATCCCAGCCGCGCGATCTCCACCGCGCCTGCGTCAAGCGCGTCGCCGGGCGTCCACTGCGTCAGTACCGGGGTATCGCGCAGATAGGCCAGCGCGGCAAGTTGCTCGTAGCTGTGGTCGACCAGGTCAACGCGCGCACCCTGCGGCGCGCTCAATCCCAGTACCTGGGCGCGGGTGGGCGTCACGAACAGGTAGTAGCGACCCTGCGCGGCGCATGCGAATGCCGCATACGACTGCGCCGTGCTGCTGTCCAACGCCAGCACCGCGCGCGCCTGCCCGTCGACCGCGGTCAGCAGCACTGGGCGGCCGGCGCGCAGTTCAAAAGCGGCGCGCTCGCAGCGTATTGCCGCCGGGTTGCCGAAGGCTTGTGCGCTGGGAGAGGGGACGGAGCTGCTCATGCATGACTCCAGATGGGGATTGCCACGGCCACTTCAAGGCGACCGCAGCCGCGGCCATGACGTGATCGCGCGTGCCATTGTCGCGTGGTTGGCAACAGGCAGTCGCCAGACCGGGTAGAACGCTGCATCCAGCCGCTGCAGATTGTGTGGCGGTGCAGATGCGAATTGGTTGCATGGCAGCCGCGTTGTTCATCGCCTGGCAATGCTTTTTAATCGGACGACTGCCATAGCTGATAGATCCCATGCATCTCATCGATTGCAGCCAAGCGCGTCATGCCAGTGCCATTCTGGACATCTTCAACGATGCCATCGCCAATTCGACCGCGCTCTACGACTACCGACCGCGGTCGCCGGAGAGCATGGTCGGCTGGTTTGCCACCAAGCGCGCGGCTGGCTTTCCGGTGATCGGGGTCGAGAACGCCGACGGCACCTTGATGGGCTTCGCCAGCTACGGTACGTTTCGCGCCTGGCCGGCGTTCAAGTACAGCGTCGAGCATTCGATCTACATACATCGCGATCATCGCGGCAAAGGGCTGGGGCGGACTTTGCTGCAGGGCTTGATCGCTGCGGCAGAAAAACATGGCGTGCACGTGCTGGTTGGCGGCATCGATACCAGCAATCAGGCGAGCATCGCCTTGCACGAACAGCTCGGCTTTACCCATGCCGGCACCGTGCGCGAGGTCGGTTTCAAGTTCGGTCGCTGGCTGGACCTGGCGTTTTATCAGCGGATTTTGACCACGCCGAGCGATCCGCACGACGATTGAATGTTCGGTGGTCGTTGCCGACGCCGACGCGGCGCTTTGCGTCATCGGACCTGCCTTCAACCGGAGTCAGTGAGGATGCCGCTCCGTTGCATAGGGATTGGCCTGGCCACTGCCCGGCGGGCGCAGCGTGTAGCGCTTGTAGGTCCACTGATATTGCGCCGGGTCGCGCCGGGCGATCTGCTCGATCCCCGCGTTGAGCGCGCTGGCCGCGCGCACCGGGTCCGGGTCGGCTACCGCCGGGTCGGCCGCTTGTACATGTAGTGCGAACTGCAGGTCTGCATCGGCACGTTCGCACCAGCCGTACAGCACGATCGCGCCGGTACGTTCGGCGAGCCGGTTGACCAGCGTCATCGTCAGGGCCGGAATGCCGAAAAACGGCGCGAACACGCCATCGCCCATCTTGGGCTGCTGGTCGGGCAAAATGCCGACCGCACCACCTTCTTTCAGCACTTTGAACAGCTGCCGCACCGCCGGGCCTTCGGCACGCACCTGGCGCACGTTGTCGCCACCGCGTGCCAGTTGCAGGAAGCCGTCCACCACCTCGGACTCTGGCGGGCGGTACACGATCGCGATCGGCCCGCGCTCGGACAGCCACTGATTGAGCAGTTCCCAATTGCCGAAGTGCGGCGCGGCCACGATCACCCCACGCCCGGAGGCCAGCGCCGCGTCGTAGAGCTCCTGGCCGTTGCGTTGCAGCCGCACCAGATTGTCGGCCGGCGGGCGGGTCCAGGTGCGCAGCACTTCCAGCGTCTGGCGCGCCGTCGATTGCAGGACTTGGGCATGCAACCGCGCACGCTGTTCGGCGCTCAGTTCCGGATACGCCAACTTCAGATTGCGACGTGCCACGCGTGCCTCGCGTGCATTGAGCTTGCGCCAGCTCCAGGCCAGTATGTCGGCCAAGCGTTTGAGCAGCGGCCACGGCAGGCGGCCTACGATGGCTGCGGAGGCGTAAAGCAGACGAGCGCGAACATCAGGTTTCATCGGCGCAATTCTAAACAGCGCGACCGGCGAAGGCCCGCGCGTGCCAAGGCCAGGAGCGCTGGGCATGCTGCGCGGCACAGTTTGCTCACTGGGAATGTCCATGCTTGCACTGATCCAACGCGTCACCCGGGCCTCGGTCACGGTCGATGCGCAGACCGTCGGTCAGATCGGCCCAGGGCTGCTGGCTCTGGTCGGCGTCGAACCTGGCGACAGCGGCGCGCAGATCAGGCGCCTGGCCGAGCGCATGCTCGGCTACCGCGTGTTCGCTGACGCCGCCGGCAAGATGAACCGCTCGCTCACCGACACCGCTGGTGGCCTGCTGTTGGTCAGTCAGTTCACTCTGGCCGCCGACACCAGCTCCGGCAACCGGCCTGGTTTCAGCACCGCCGCACCGCCGCAGGAGGCTGAACAGGTGTTCAATCAATTGGTGGCGATCTGTCGCGAAAAACATCGCGGCGGGGTGGAAACCGGGCGCTTCGGTGCCCATATGGTTATCGACTTGGCCAACGATGGCCCGGTGACCTTCCTTCTCAGACCCTAGCCAGCGCTTCACCAGCGGTCTCGTCTTGAACCCGGCAGACGGGGCTTCACGCTGGTATAATGCTAGGTCTTCTTTCCAATCTCAAAGCCGGTGGCGCGAGCACTCATGGCCAACGAACGTCCTGCCCAGCAATCCGACATCAAGCTACTGATCAGCAAGGGCCTGGAACAGGGCTATCTGACCTACGCCGAAGTCAATGACCATCTGCCCGACGACTTGGTCGACCCGGAGCAGATCGAAGACATCATCAGCATGATCAACGGCATGGGCATCGATGTCCATGAAGTTGCGCCCGATGCTGAAACTCTGTTGCTCAACGCTGGCAACAGCGGCAATCGCGAGGTTGACGATACCGCAGCCGAAGAAGCTGCAGCCGCGCTGACCGCGCTCGATACCGAAGGTGGCCGCACCACCGACCCGGTGCGCATGTACATGCGCGAGATGGGGACGGTCGAGCTGCTGACCCGCGAAGGCGAAATCGCCATCGCAAAGCGCATCGAAGAAGGCCTGAGCCAGGTCCAGGCAGCACTGGGCGTGTTCCCGCTGTCGACCGAAATGCTGCTGGCCCATTACGAAGCGCATAAGGAAGGTAAGAAGCGTCTGGCCGAGATCGTGGTCGGCTTCAACGACCTGATCGAAGAAGCTGATGCGGCCGCCACCGCACTGGCAGCCGCTGGCCCCGTCGCCGCTGCAGATGACGAAGCAGTGGAAGACGATGACGACGACGGCGATGACGACGCTGCCGAAGAAGAGGCCGGCCCGACCGGTCCGGACCCGGTGGAAGTCGCAACGCGCATGGAGAACTTGGCCAACGAATACGCCAAGTTCAAGAAGATCTATGCCAAGAACGGCACCGAGCACAAGCTGGTGGTCAAGGCGCGCGAAGACATGGCCGCCATTTTCACCACGCTCAAGCTGCCGCTGCCGCTGACCGACGCGCTGGTCACCCAGCTGCGTGGCGTGGTCAACGGCATCAAGGATCACGAGCGCAAGGTGCTACACCTGGCAACGACTGTGGCTCGCATGCCGCGCAAGGATTTCATTCGTTCCTGGGAAGGCAATCAGACCAACCTGGAATGGGTGGAGGACGCGCTCAAGCGCAAGCAGAAGTGGTCATCGGCACTGCGCGACGTCAAGGATCAGATCGTGTCCGACCAGCAGGGCTTGATCGAGATGGAGAACGCTAGCTACTTGACCCTGGCCGAGATCAAAGAGATTAGCCGCGCGATGGCCTATGGCGAAGCAAAGGCACGCAAAGCCAAGAAGGAAATGATCGAAGCCAACCTGCGTCTGGTCATCTCGATCTCCAAAAAGTACACCAACCGCGGCCTGCAGTTCCTCGACCTCATCCAGGAGGGCAACATCGGCCTGATGAAAGCCGTGGACAAGTTCGATTACCTTCGCGGTTTCAAGTTCTCGACGTATGCGACGTGGTGGATCCGTCAGGCCATCACACGTTCGATCGCCGATCAGGCGCGCACCATTCGTATTCCGGTGCACATGATCGAAACGATCAACAAGTTGAACCGCATTTCCCGTCAGATGCTCCAGCAGTTCGGCCGCGAGGCCACGCCGGAGGAACTGGCCAAGGAAATGGACATGCCCGAGGACAAGATCCGCAAGGTGATGAAAATCGCCAAGGAGCCGATCTCGATGGAAACCCCGATCGGCGACGACGAGGATTCACATCTGGGCGACTTCATCGAGGACACCAATGTGGAGTCCCCGATCGACAACACCACCAACATCAATCTCTCCGAGACGGTGCGTGACGTGTTGGCTGGTCTTACCCCGCGCGAAGCCAAGGTGCTGCGGATGCGCTTCGGTATCGATATGAATACCGATCACACGCTGGAAGAAGTCGGCAAGCAGTTCGACGTTACTCGCGAGCGGATTCGTCAGATAGAGGCCAAGGCGTTGCGCAAGCTGCGCCACCCGAGCCGTTCAGAACAACTGCGCTCGTTCCTGGATATCGACTGACCACAGTTTCAGTCGTGCAGCGATCACCCAGCAGCCCCGCACTCGCTGGGTTGTTGCGTTATGGGCGAAGCAGCTAGCTATGCTTGATCAGTCGTCACAGTAGGGCACGGCCGTCGGGGGCATGCGTGCTGCGGACTTTACGCATCGGCGACGAACCAACACCGCGCCGCAACATTGAACGGCGGTTTCTTCCAGGCTCACGTGGCGTTTTAGCCACGACTTCTAAGTTGGTGGACGAATGGAAACGGCATCGTCTTTATGAGTAGGCAAAGCCGCTTTGAAACCACCAAATACCGCGAGCATGAGATCCGCGTACGCGCCGCGCAAGTAGCGCCGGACGCCAAGTGGACGCTATGGGTCGACGTCTATGCCCTCAGCGGCAAGGGCGAGCTGCGCATCGGCGGCCAGTTGGGAGACCTATCAAGATGCCATTGCGCATGGGTTTCGTTTAGGTAAGCAGTTGATCGATGCGCAGCTTGAGATGGCGGATGCGTGAGGGGCTGCGATTTGAGATTCGTGGATTCGGGATTGCAGAGCTTAGATTTCTTGGCAAACTCGGGCCATGCACCGGAGGCAATGCGATACGCGAGTCCGCTTCGTTCGATGCTTTAGAGCGGCTAACAAAACGTAGCGAGCGGTCGTCGGGTGTGTGCGGACGGCGCGCAGGAACCGCAGTGTACGCGTGGTACATGCCGATTCCGAGCACCGGCCGCGCCCGCCTGGCGGTGAGCGTATTAGTTTTGTTAGCCACTCTAAGTGAACAGCATGACGGCATTGCCGGGCTTTTTACGCCCGCGCGGCGGGAGCGTTACCGTAGGACAGCGTGGCTACCTGATGCCACAGCAGACAACGATGCGCACAGACAGGTAAACTTTCGGGTCAGCTGGAAGATCCGAGATGCCCTCGCATCTCGCAACCAACCATGCCGGGCCTATAGCTCAACGGTTAGAGCAGAGGACTCATAATCCTTTGGTTCCAGGTTCGAATCCTGGTGGGCCCACCATATTGAATCTCCTATAGCGTCCTATGAAGGCTGCAATTCCTCAAGATATTAGGGATTCCGGCCTTCAGTGTATGCAATACAAGCTCGCGATCTGCTTGAAGCACTGCGGAAGATTGAGGCCCGTGGAGCCGTGTAAACCGCTCACCGCACCCTAAGAGCGGCTAACAAAACGTAGCGAGCAGTCGTCAGCTGGGTGCTCACGGCGCGGAGGAACCGGAGTGTACGTGTGGTACATACCGATTCCGAGCACCGGCCGCGCCCGCCTGGCGGTGAGCGCAGTCGTTTTATCAGCCGCTCTTACGCGGGTTGGTACGCGACTGGCCGCTCGCGCAGGCAGCGGCCGCATTATGTACTTGGCTTCGATCGCGGCGAGGCGATGATGGCGCAGGTCGGCACGCCGGAAATCGGTGGGCGCTTGTTCTACAACGCGGACATGAGCGGCTTGAATTTCCGCCCCGAGTGCGTGCCGCTGGGCGTGGTGCTGGAAACCTTGTTGCGCGATTTGAATGCTGCGCAGCCGCCGGCGATCTACATCGGCTCCACAACGCTGGACACCTAATCGAAGGCCGTATCGGCACTGTCCAAACGGATCCGCACAGCGGTCATCTCACCGCCTTGACGTTGCAAAACGGCACGCCGGTGGAAGGCGATCTGTTCCTGGATTGCACCGGCTTCCGCGGCCTGTTGATGGTCAGACGCTGGGCGTGGGCGCCGACGATTGGTCGCACTGGTTGTTTGCCGACAGCGCATTGGCGGTGCAGACCGAATCGGTCGGCGCACCGGTGGCTTACACCCGCATCCCGGTGCAGCACCGGGTCGGCAACGGCATCGTGTATTCCAGCCGCTACATGGATCACGACAGCGCCGCGCAGATGTTGCAACGCAATGCCGAGTACAACCGCCAGGCGACCGAGAAGATCACCCATATCCGCGATTTCGTGATCCTGCATTACCACCTCACCGATCGCCGCGACACGCCGTTCTGGCGCGACTGCGCAGCGACCGATATTCCTGACACGCTGCGGCATCGGGTGGAATCGTTTCGCCAGAGCGGGTGGGTGTTCCATCAGGCCAACAAGCTGTTTGCCGAGAACTCGTGGGTGCAGGTGATGCTGGGCCAGGGCATCACGCCCAGGCACCACCACCCGGTGGTCGACCTGATGGGCGATGCGGAGCTGCGCCACTTTTTGGAAAACCTCCGCACGCGGGTGGAAGCGGCGCTGCTACTGCCCGCGCATGCGGACTTCCTGCGTCGCTACTGCTCGGCCCCGTCGCTGCCCGATCCGGCAGCACGCGTGCCGGCCGATACGGCAATCGCCCCCTGGCGGGATGAAATCCGTCCCTACCCCGGCGCAGCCCTTGGCTGAGACCGCCCCAGCAATGCTAGATTGCCGCTTTGCCGTTCAGTGTGGGAACACTGGCCGGCGCTTGCTGCAGCAACGTTATCTTTCGCATTCGAGGTAATACAAACGCATGTTGGATCTGACACAGGGCCGTTTGGCACGCCGGATCGCGCCGGTCATGCTGCTGATTGGCCTGGCCGCCTGCTCCAGGCAAGAAGATAAGCCCGCTACCGGCGCCACGCCTGCGGCACCGGCTGCTGTGCCGACGCCCGCCACGGCGGTGTCGCCGCAGGTGCAGTCGATGGCCGCCGACCAGTTGCGCGCATCGGCCACCGAGGCGTTGCAGGACAACCGCATGTACGCCCCGGCCGGCGACAACGCGGTGGAGTACTACCTGGCCTTGCGTGAGAAGCAGCCGCAGGACGCCACCGTCAACAGCGCGTTGACCGATCTGCTGCCGTACACGCTGATCGCTGCCGAACAAAGCATCAGCCGCGAAGAATTTCCCGAAGCGCAGCGGCTGATCGCGCTGATCGAAAAGGTCGACCCCAAGGCACCGGCGCTGCCGCGCCTGAAGGCAGGCCTGAGCGCGGGCATGCAGTCCGCTGCCAACCGCACCGAGCACGATGTCGAGCAGGCCAGGAAGCTGGTCGAGGACAAAGCCAGGCAGGCCGCCGAGCAGAAACGTCTAGCCGAGCAGCACACCCGCGAAACCGCCGCTGCTGCTGCCCAGCAGCTCGCCGCGCAACAGGAAGCCGCTCGCCAGCAGACCGCAGAGACCGAACGCCAGGCCAAAACCCCGGCATCGGCATCGGTAACGACCCCGGCGACCCCGGCGACCCCGCGCCCGGCGCCGGCTGAAGCAGCGGCGGCTGCACCGCCTGCGCAGTCGCTGCGCCCGATCAGCACCCCGGCGCCGCGCTACCCACTCGAAGCCCTGCGCGATGGCACATCCGGCGAAGTGCTGATAGAGCTCACGGTCGGCACCGACGGCGCGATCACCTCCTCGCGCGTACTACGCGCCACCCCGCCGCGCGTGTTCGACCGCGAAGCCCTCAACGCGGTCAAGCACTGGCGCTTCGAACCAGTGGCTGCACCGGTGACGACGCGGCGTACGTTGTCGTTCAATTCGGGGGGGTGATCGGTTGATTGATTGCGCGGTTGCATCGTTGCAGGTGTCTGAGCCAAATGAACGTAAAGCACTCGCACAGACGACATAAAGCTCACCGTCCTTCGGCAAAGAAACTCACCCGGAAATCGCCAACCGCTCCTGATGATAACGCCGCACCGCCGCATACCACAACACGACAGCCACACCGAAGCCGGCACACAAATACACAGCCCAGGTCTGTGCGTTGATCTGCTCGTGGCGAATCACCTTGAGCAACATCTGGTTCTGCGCCAGGAACGGCACCGCGAACTGCCATAGCTGGGTCTTCAGCGGATACGCCATCAGCGCGTAGCCTGGCAGCATCGGCAGCAACAACAGCCAGGTCATGTGCGCCTGTGCTTCCTTCATGCTCCTGGCGGCGGCGGCGAGATAGGTCAGCAGCGAGGTGCCGACGAACAACATCGGCACCAGGATGAAGAGCATCTGCAGCATCGGCACGAAACCGACATTGAGCTGGCGTCCCAGATTCGATGTCGACAGCTGCGCACTCAGCTTGAACGCCAGCAGCGTGAGCAACAACGACACCATGCCGATCACGCAGGCGGCAGCGATCTTGCCGCTCACGATCGCACTGCGTGGCGCGGGCGTGGCCAGCAACGGTTCCAGCGACTGGCGTTCGCGCTCGCCTGCGGTGGCATCCAGAATCAACGACGCACCACCCAGGAATGAAGTGATCACCAGCAGCACCGGCAACAGCATCGCCATCATCTGGCCGCGCTTGGCTTCGGCGGTGGCCAGATCCTGCGCGGCGATTTCCAACGGCCTGCTCACCTGCGCATCGATGCCGCGTGCCAGCAGGCGCAGTGCACCGACCTGCTGGCTATAGCCGCTGAGCGCGGCCTGCAAGCGCATGCTGGGCACGTCGGCCTCGCGGCGGGTACTGTCCTTGATGATCTCCACCAACGCCGGACGGCCGGCGCGCCAATCGTCGGCGTAGCTGGCGCTGATACGCAGTGCCACATCTACATCCTGGTTGCGGATCGCAGCGGTCAGATCGGCCGGCGCATCCACCGCATCAAGCCCTTGCGCGGCCAGAAAACGCACAAGGTTGGGCGCGCGTTCGCGGCCAATCGTGGGGATGTCCAACGGCTTGTCGATCTGCGTGCGCACGCGGCTCTCGCTCAGTGCGCCCATGCCGAGAATCAAGATTGGATACAGCAATGGCGACAACAACAACGCCAATGCCAGGGTGCGACGGTCGCGCGAGATGTCGCGCAATTCCTTACGCAACACTGTCCACACGGTGGCGAACAACGATGTGGTGCTCATGCGTGCAGTCCCTCGTCCGAGCCGATCGCCTTGACGAAGGCGTCTTCCAGATTGTCTTCACCGGTGGCAGCGCGCAGTTCGTCGGCGCTGCCGCAGGCCACCACCGTGCCCTTGGCAACGATGACGATGCGATCGCACAACGCAGCCACCTCTTGCATGATGTGGCTGGAGAAAATCACGCAGCGCCCTTCCGCACGCAGTTGCTGCAGAAAACCACGCATCGCACGCGTGGTCATCACGTCCAGGCCGTTGGTGGGCTCGTCGAGAATCACATTGCGAGGTTCGTGCACCAGCGCGCGCGCAATCGCGGTTTTGGTGCGCTGGCCCTGGCTGAAGCCTTCGGTCTGGCGATCGAGAATGTCGTCCATGTCCAACGCGACCGACAGCAAGCGCGTGCGCTCTGCGATGTGCGTGTGCGACATGCCATGCAGCTCCCCGAAGTAAGCGATGTTTTCGCGTGCGGTCAGCCGCTTGTACACGCCGCGCGCATCCGGCAACACGCCGAGTGCGCGACGCACCGTCACAGGGTCGCGCGCGGCATCCACGCCATCGACGCTGACGCTGCCCTGGTCGGGCGACATCAACGTGTAGAGCATGCGCAAGGTGGTGGTCTTGCCGGCACCGTTTGGCCCGAGCAGGCCGGTGATCTGGCCATCGGCGGCACTGAAACCGACCCCATCGACCGCTTTCACCAGGCCGGTCTTGGTCTTGAACGATTTGTGCAGGTTGTCGACGACGATCATGCGAGCGCCTCCGTGGCGTGGTCGGTGCGGCTCATGGTTCCCATCCGTTGAACGAGGTAAACGCGGGCACGGTGTTGAGATCGGCAACGCAGTGCGCATCCAGCGCACTGGCATTGGCGGTTTCCATGAACTGGGCCATGAGCTTTGGTATGCAACCCAGCGCCATGACGCTGTGTCCCTGGCCGGGTGCAACCAGATGCCGTCCGTTTGGCAACCCCTTGAGCACCACGTCGGCATAGCGAGGTGGCGTGACCGGATCCAGTTGACCGGACAACAGCAGCGCCGGCACTTGCGAACGCAGCGGTGCGGTGAAGTCGTCGGCGCGCTTGCCGGCGGGCCACACCGGGCAAGCGGCAAAGACACTGCGCGGGACAGTTTCGCCCAGCAACAATGCCTGGTGCTCGGGCGCCGGACGATAGCGGTCGGCATCTTCGGCGCACACCACCGACCACTGCATGGGCTGGTTGATCTGCATGTCCATGTGCGACAACGCCATCAACGGCGCGTAGCGGCCCGCAGCGGCTTCATCCAGCACCAGCGGTAGCAAGGCAGCGCTCTGCGGTGCGTAGGAGAACGTAAACGCAAGACCGACCACGGCGTCGGCCGTCACCCGGTCGCGCTTGATGGCGTTGGTGCGCACATCGCGATACTCCACCTCCGGCGATTCGGTCTTCAGCCGGTCCATGACCGTGCGCAGTTGCGTGCGCACATCGCCTGGAAAACGTGCGCGGCAAGCGGGGATCGCTCGACATTGTTCGGATTGCAGTATCAGTGCGTCTTCGAACGTGCGTGCGAATTCTCCGCTGATTACCAGATCGCTTGACGCAACACCATCGAGCACGATGACGCGCGTGTGCGCGGGATAACGCTTGGCATAATGCTGCGCCACGCGCGTGCCGTAGGACACACCGACCAGGTCGATACGTGGCGCGCCCAACGCTGCTCTGACTGCATCCAGATCGCCAATGGCTTCGGCAGTGGTGTAGTAACGCGGGTCGGAATGGCCTTGCAAGCCTCGGGCACATTGGCGCGCGTAGGCCGTCAATTGCTCTGGACTGGAGGACATGGTGGCCTGCAGTGGCGCGCCATCGGCAGTCTCACAACGCAACGGGTGCGATCCGCCAGTGCCGCGCTGATCGACCAGAAAAATGTCGCGTTTCTTGCGAACTTCACGTAATGCGGCCGCTGCCATGACAGAAACTTCGGTTGCCGACTGCCCAGGCCCACCGGCGATAAAAAACACCGGGTCCGGCGCACTGCCTGCGCCTGCATCGCTTTCCAGCCAAGCGATTTTCAGCGCGATGCTGCGGCCTTTCGGCGCGTTTGGATTTTCCGGCACGCGCAAGCTTGCACACTGCGCTTGGATGTTGCCGGCAGCGCTACCGGAGCTCAGCGTGCATGGTGAAAATTGCAGAGTGCCGTAGCGATTTCCGACAGCGCTGCCGACCTGTGTTTTTGCAGCGGGCGGCGGCGTGGCGCGCGGCACCGCCGCACCGCTATTGTCTGCAGCAGGCGCATCGGCGCGCTGGCATCCGGTGGCCAGCAGCGCGATCAGCAGCGCTGTCGTCATTGTGGGTTGCTTCACCATGTTCACCATGTCTCTCCTGGTAGTCACTATCCCTTGACGCTGCGTCCGGTCGGTTGTGACCGACGCACCTACTGCCCGTCTTCGTAAAGAAAAACGTGTTCGATCGATTCCCCAAACAAACGTGCAATGCGAAACGCCAATGGCAGGCTGGGATCGTACTTGCCGGTCGATCGGTGTGACGATCTGCCGATAGGCCCGGATCTCCCGGGCAGCTTGATCGGCAGCGATACGCAGGCGCAGCCGGCTCCGGCTGTGCAAGAGCCTGGATTTGGCTAGCTCCGTTTCCACAATGTCTCCCACGATGTACTTGGCACCGTCCATTAAGGTCGACGGCAAACTCGTCAACTCACGCCGCAGGCTTGGACGGCGGTGAGCTGACGTACTTTTCGCGGCGGATCTGCGCGCTCGGCAGGCCGGCTTCTTTCAGGGCCTGTACGCAGGTGTCCACCATGTCCGGGTTGCCGCACAGATAAGCGATATCGCTTTCGGCATCGGGCGCGAATTCGGCCAGGTGCTGTTGCACGTAGCCGTGCCGCGCATCGGCGTGCGGCTGGTCGGGCAGCTCGCGCGAGAAGCACGGCACATAGCGGAACTGCGGATGGGCATCGGCAAACGCGCGGAAGTCCTCGCCGTACAGCAGCTCGGCCGGGGTACGCGCACCCTGCAGCAGCACCACCTGCACGCCGCGGGTGGCGATCGCCTGGGCCAGCAACGGCAGCATCGAGCGGTACGGGGTGACCCCGGTGCCGGTAGCGACCAGCACATAGCGCTGGTTGTGGTCGCCCGGCGGCAAGCAGAAGCGGCCGTAGGGGCCGCTGGCCTGCAACTGGTCGCCGATCTGCAAGCCTTCGAACAGGGCGGTTGCCGAGCCGCCGGACACGAAGCTCACCGCGATATCCACCGCCTCGCCCGGTCCCAATGCGTGGTCGTGGATGGTCGCCAGCGAATAGCTGCGCTTGGTTGCGGTGCCGTCGGCGTAGTCGAAATGGATCTGGATGAACTGCCCGGGCTGAAAATCCAGCGGCTGCCCGTCATCACGCACGAACTGGCAGTGGGCCACGGTGGGCGCAATCATGCGCCGGTCGACAAGCTTGAGTGGGAATTGAACGGGCACGAACGTATTCAGGACAGTCTGTGATCGGGGCAACCCCCAACGGGCTTCTATAATAACGGGCTGCAACTCGCTGCGCCGTCACCCTGGCGCGAAGGACCCTCTTGACTGCCCTCTCTTCAACCGCGGCACCCGCGCTGCGCGTGTACGATCTGCACAAGACCTACGACAACGGCACCGAGGCGCTCAAAGGCGTTTCGCTGGACGTGGCACCGGGCGATTTCTTCGCCCTGCTCGGCCCCAACGGCGCCGGCAAATCCACCCTGATCGGCATCATCAGCTCGCTGGTGAACCTGTCCAGCGGGCAGGTGGATGTGTTCGGCACCGACCTGGTCCGTCACCGCAGCGATGCGATGCGCCTGATCGGGCTGGTGCCGCAGGAAGTCAACTTCAACCTGTTCGAAAAGCCCTTCGACATCCTGGTCAACTACGCCGGTTTCTACGGCATGCCGCGTGCCGACGCCGAGCGTCTGGCCGCAATGGAGTTGCGCCGCGCGCACCTGTGGGAAAAAGCCCAGGTGATGAGCCGTACGCTGTCCGGCGGCATGAAGCGGCGATTGATGATCGCCCGCGCGATGATGACCCAACCACGCCTGCTGATCCTGGACGAACCTACCGCCGGCGTGGACATCGAGATCCGCCGCGACATGTGGCGCGTGCTCAAGGACATCAACGCGGCCGGCACCACCATTATTTTGACCACGCATTACCTGGAAGAAGCCGAGCACCTGTGCCGTAACCTGGCCATCATCAATCACGGCCAGATCGTCACCCAGGGGCCGATGCGCGAGTTGTTGGCCAAGCTCGATGTGGAAGGCTTCCTGTTGGATATCGATGGCGATTTGCCGGCGCAGCTGCCGGTGATCGAAGGCACCACGCTCACCGCCATCGGCGGACACACGCTGGATCTGGATATGCCGCGCGCGATGGACCTCAACCGCGTGTTCGCCACGCTCGGCAGTGCCGGCATCCGGGTGCGCTCGATGCGCACCAAGAGCAATCGCCTGGAAGAGCTGTTCATGCGGCTCACCGGGCCAAGCGATGCACGCGCGGCGGAAACCATTCACGCCTCTGCCGCGGCGCCGGGCGACCGACCGGCAATGGCCGGACCGGACACTCCCAAGCCACTGCCGCCGCGCCACGGGGGCCAGCCATGAACACCAACGAGATCCGCACCGTGAGCGAACCCACCAACGCGCGCCGCAACTGGATTGCGCTAGGCACCATCGTGCGCCGCGAAGTGCAGCGCATCCTGCGCATCTGGGGGCAAACCCTGGTGCCGCCGGCCATCACCATGACACTGTACTTTTTGATCTTCGGCGGGCTGATCGGCTCGCGCGTGGGCGACATGGGCGGCTACAGCTACATGCAATTCATCGTACCGGGCCTGGTGATGATGAGCGTGATCCAGAACAGCTACGGCAACATTTCCTCCAGCTTCTTCGGCGCCAAGTTCGGCCGCCACGTCGAAGAGCTGCTGGTCAGCCCGATGCCCAACTGGGTGATCCTGTGGGGCTATGTGTCCGGCGCGGTGCTACGCGGGGTGATGGTCGGCGCGCTGGTGCTGATCATCGCGATGTTCTTCACCCCGGTGCGCATCCCGCATCCGCTGGTCACGCTGACTACCGTGCTGCTGGGCGCGATCATCTTTTCGCTGGCCGGCTTCGTCAACGCGGTGTACGCCAAGAAGTTCGACGACGTCTCGATCGTGCCCACCTTCATCCTGACCCCGCTGACCTATCTGGGCGGCGTGTTCTATTCGGTGAAGCTGCTGCCCGGCTGGGCCGAGGCCGCAACGCATGCCAACCCGATCTTCTACATGGTCAACGCGTTCCGCTACGGCCTGCTCGGCAGCTCGGACGTACCGATCTGGGTAGCCTACGCGCTGATGCTGGGCTTTGTCGCGGTGCTCAGCGCACTGGCGCTTTGGTTGCTACGCCGTGGCGTGGGGTTGCGGAGCTGATATGGATCGCAAGCATGCGACGCAGAGCGTGGAGGGCTATTCGCATGCGCTTCTCGCGCAGGCAGCGCGTTCTTTTCTCGATAGAAGCGAAGATACTTCCGAGCAACAACCTAACCATTATGCGTTGGGCGCGATGATGATGTGCTGCTTCGCGTTGGAGGCCTACTTCAACCAACTCGGGCATGCGCTGCACCAACATCAAATGCTTCGACATTTTCAAGATATCAAGGATTTCGAGCGCCTTGCGCCTGATAAAAAACTTCTAAGTCTGATTAGCGCGCTGGATAGTCAGCTGCAAAACATCCCGCATGCATGGGTGAATGAGGTGTTCCGCTTTCGTAACGAGGTGGCGCACGCAAAGCCTTATTCGCGAGAAAATAAGAATAAAAATTGGAAAGAGCCAAGGCCACTTATCCCCAACACTGACCCACCCTGGGCTAGGCAGGCAAGACCGAACGAAGCGCGTAGATTCGTGGAAAATATGGAGAAAATCATAAGCCACATGAATCAAGCTAGCCTGCAAAAGATAAGGAAAGATTTCCCACTAGATATCTTTGGCACAGCTAGTCAGGTCTACTGATCCAAACAAAAGGCCCCGGCGATTCCGCCAGAGCCTGATGCCGACTCGAGAATCCCCGATCCGGTTCCGATCTTAACACACTGCCTGCCGCGCTCAAACTATCAAGCTGAACGGAGATTTCAATGCATATCCTCATACTCGGTGCCGGCGGCACCGGCGGCTATTTTGGCGGGCGCCTGGCGCAGGCCGGCGTGGATGTAACCTTCCTGGTGCGCGATATGCGCGCGGCGCAGCTGCAGGCCGATGGCTTGCGCATCCGCAGCCCGCTGGGCGATGCCGATCTGCAGGTGGCGCACGTCACCGCGCAGGGCTTGCCGGCGTTGGTGGCGCAGCAGCCGTTCGATCTGGTGGTGCTCAGCTGCAAGGCCTACGACCTCAGCAGCGCGATCGAGGCGATTGCGCCGGGCGTGGGCGAGCACACCACGGTGCTGCCGATCCTCAACGGTTTGCGGCATTACGCGGCATTGGATGAGCGTTTCGGCGCAGGGCGGGTGCTGGGCGGGCTGTGTTTCATCAGCGCGACCAAGGGCGAGCACGGCGAGATTTTGCATCTGGGCAAGCCGGCGGCACTGACCTTCGGCGAGCGCACTGGCAATGCGGCATCGGTGCGGGTGCAGGCGATTGCTGCCGTCTGCACGCAGGCCGGCATCGAGCATGTAGCCAGCGACCACATCGCGCAGGAGCATTGGATCAAGTACAGCTTCCTCACCGCCCTGGCGGCGGCCACCTGCCTGATGCGCGCGCCGCTCGGGGCGATCGTCGCCACCGACGACGGGCGTGCACTGATCAACGGTTTGTACAACGAGTGCTTGTGGGCCGCCGACGCGGCCGGGCAGCCGATCCCCGAGCCTGCACGGGCCAAGGCGCTGCAGACCTTGTTGCAGGTGGATTCGCCGTTGAAGGCGTCGATGCTGCGCGATCTGGAGGCCGGCCAGGATGTGGAAGCGGCGCAGATCGTCGGCGACATGCTGGCGCGCGTGCGCGAGACCGGACGCAATGCGCCGCTGCTGATGGCGGCCAATGTGCACCTGCAGGCGTATCAGGTGTTGCGGCAACGCTGAGGCTGTTGAGGTATGCGTATAAACAGTTGCCCATCCGCCCTTCGGGCACTTGCTCCGGTGGAGAAAGGGTTGCGCGTGCGTACAACTCCCACGCTTTAGCACCGAGTGGACCTTTGCAGGATTTTAGGCAAAGGCAGGCACGTGCTCACGCGCGTTTCGATCAGGTTGGATGCGCGGCACTGCCACCATGCATCGCCACGCGGGCAAGGGCCCGCAATTCAGAAAAATATGGTTGTGGCTGTGACTGCGCCGCCAACCTCAGCATTGCCGTGCATTCGCGCTGCAACGACGCGGTGCGCACGATGCTTTGCATCCCTCGCTCGTCGTGCTCGCCATGAAACTGCTCAGCCACTTGTTCCGTGCCGGTCACCTGGTGATTCTGGCGTTCTTCGTGCTGTGCGCGGCGGGTCTGGTGGCGATGGCCGGGTTGGAGTTGTGGCACGGGTTTACACCCGGCGGCGACATGGTGGTGCGCGATCGTTTCAATGTGGTGCTGGAGGCGATCGGCCTGCTCACGGTGGCGCTGGTGACGCTGGAACTGGGCCAGACTATTTTCGAAGAAGAGATTCTGCGCGATGTCAAAGTCAGCGGGCCCACGCGCGTGCGGCGTTATCTGTCGCGGTTTTTCGTAGTGATCGTGATTGCGCTGGCGATCGAGACGCTGGTGTCGATCTTCGAGCTAATGCACGACGACCCGGCCAAGCTGCCGTATGCGGCCGCAGTAGGTCTGTGCGCGGCGCTGCTGCTGATCGCCTGGGGCGTGTTCGTCAAACTTAATCGCAGTGCCGAGGAGCTGGAGCCCGAGGCGATGGAGGAGACCAAACGGGAGGACCGCCAGGTTCAGGAGTGAGCGCAGCCTGAAAACCCTCAATACCCAATCACCGCAACGCTTTATAGGCCGCACAGGCGTGCCAGAACTGCCGGTTTTCGCTACGCTAAAGATCAAGCGAAAACTCGACGCATTGCATGCGCCGGAAGAGGCCAAGACCGTGACGCGACGGCAATGGCGGTCGCTGACCGTGGTAACGAAACCGGTCATGGCTTGAAGCGGCGATCAAGCTCTGCCTGAGCGAAATACGCCGACGCCTTGCGCAAGATTTCGTTAGCCTGCCTCAGCTCCGGTACTTCGCGTTCCAGCGCCTTCATCCATGCGCGCTCGTCCGTCGTCAGGCCCGAACGCTGCCCCTCGATCACGCTCGGCTCGACGCAACCGCAACCGCAACCGCAACGTCTCGGCCGTGCAACCGATTTTCCCGGCAATCGAAGCGATCGCTGCCCACTGCGGGCCATGCTCATCCTGACGCTCCAGCACCATCCGAACCGCTCGTTACCGCACTTCTGGCGAATACTTCACTGGCTCGTTCATCACTCCATCCTCTCAAGAATTGGAGCCTCCAGGAATCCCAGGGCGGTAGTTGGTCCGGGTGCCGCGTTGCGCAGCGCACATGCAAAACAGCGTTACCGCGTGGCCGGTGGCGCGAACGCTGCACGCAATCCGGACCAGCACTGCTGATAGTCGGCTTGCCGATGCGCTGCTTGCAGTGCCTGCTGGGTGGGTCGCAGCACTGCACGCGTTTCGAACATGAAGGCCATGGTTTCGGTCATCACGTCCGGGCGCGACAGATCGGCCTGCGAGGCCTTGTCGAAGGTGGCCGCATCCGGGCCGTGCCCGCTCATGCAGTTGTGCAGCGAGGCACCGCCGGGCGCGAAGCCGTCGGCCTTGGCATCGTAGACGCCGTGCACCAGACCCATGAACTCGCTGGCCACATTGCGATGGAACCACGGTGGGCGGAAGGTGTGCTGCGCCACCAGCCAGCGTGGCGGGAAGATCGCAAAGTCCATATTCGCAGTGCCGTGCGTGTCGCTCGGCGAGGTCAGCACGGTGAAAATGCTCGGGTCCGGGTGATCGAAACTGATCGATCCGATGGTGTTGAAGCGGCGCAGGTCGTAACGGTATGGCGCGTTATTGCCGTGCCAAGCGACAACATCCAGCGGCGAGTGGCCGATGTCTGCGCGCCATAAATGGCCTTGAAACTTGGCCACCAGTTCGAATGTACCTTCACGCTGTTCGAAGGCCGCGTGCGGCGTTTGAAAATCGCGCGCGTTAGCCAACCCATTCGAGCCGATTGGCCCCAGGTCGGGCAAGCGCAGCAGGCCGCCGAAATTTTCGCAGACATAACCGCGCGCGGTGTCATCCAGCAGCTCGACACGGAAGCGCACACCGCGAGGAATCACCCCGATCTGCTGCGGTTCCAGCTCCAGCACGCCCAATTCGGTATGCACGCGCAGCCGGCCGAGTTGTGGCACCAACAACAACTCGCCATCGGCATCGTAGAAGAAGCGATCGTGCATCGATGCGTTGGCCGCATACAAATGCACCGCGACACCAGACATCGCCTCGGGCCCGCCATTGCCGGCCATGGTGTAGAGACCATCGACGAAATCCAGAGGCGTGGACGGTAGCGGCAACGGGCTCCAGCGCAGCTGATCCGGCGGCACCGGGGCGGTGCCGAAGTCGTTGTGGAACTGCGACTGCGTGATCAGCGAAAACGCGCCATGCACAGCTGCGGGGCGAATGCGGTATAGCCAGCTGCGCCGGTTCTCACCGCGCGGCGCGGTGAACGCCGTGCCGGACAACTGTTCGGCATACAGCCCATGCGCCACACGCTGCGGCGAGTTCTGCCCGACCGGCAAAGTGTCGGCCACCGCCTCGGTGGCGAACTCGTTGCCGAAACCGGTCATGTAACGCTGGTTGTTTTGCATGGGTACGTATCCGGACAGACCTCTGGCGAGGCGGAGACGGAACCCCTCTCCCACCGGGAAAGTGGTTGGGGTAAGGATACAGTGCCGCGCCATTCTTGAGGATCGCCTCGCTCACCACATCCGGCGAAAGCAAAAAGCAGCGATGTTCCAGAAACACAGCACCGTCCAGGACTGCACGAAGTTGCACAGGCAGATGGCCACCCGCAGCGGGCTGACGAGATAGGTCCTGCCATGCTCCCCGGTTAGACACCATCGGCGGCTGCGGCCGGTGTCGGCGCGCGCCCGCGCAGCCGCCTCCAGCGGTCTGCGCACCTCAGCAGGAAGTACTTCCAGAGGTGCGCGCGATATTCGGCAGCCGTCAGGCATTGGGCAATCAGCACGGCGTCGCCCGCATCCACATCGACATGCTCTGCCCAATACCGCGCCAACCCCGAGGCCTCGCTGCCGGCCTTGCTCAACGGCCGCCCATACAGGCGGCATGGGTAGGCCCGCTTGATCACCGATGTCTGCAGGTCATACTCGCGCCCGGGCAAGATCCGCGCCGCCATGGCCGTCAGCACCCGCTGGCTGCGCCCCGGGTCGCGCGGTTGTCCGCCGCGCAGCCGCGGTGCCACCGAATCCGGCTGCATGCTGAAGGCAAGGCGGTACACGTTCGGATTCTGCGTATGGAACACGAATGACATTGGCCGCCACCAGGGTGCCGCTGCGCGCCCCATTTCCAGCGTCAGCAATGCTCCCAGCGTTATCTGGCCCATCACCGGCCGTGCCGCCGGCCGCAGGTCCATCTCATCGATGTACAGCACGCGCTCACCGCCCTCATGGAAGTTGCGCGCAACACTGAAGCCAACCAACTCCTCGCCGAGAAACGCCAGCCAGACACCATGCACGCCGTCGAAGAAGTCCGGTAGGCTGGACCAATAGCACGAGGTGTCGACCTGATACAACTCATCGGTAACCGTAGCGAACGATTTCAGCAGGTGCTGCTGCAGGTCGCCGGGCAAGCGCCGATGCGGCTGGAGGATGACCACCAGGTGGTAACGTCCGCGGGGCAGGAACGGCAGCCCTTCCCGCTTCAGCGCTGTAGCAATGGATTCCACACGCAGCTCCTTAGTTATGTTGCGTCATTGATTCACCCTGCGGCGCGGACATTGCCGCGACGGCGACAACTGCCAATGTCGTGGTGCCAGTCGCGCACCAAGCGCCAGCAACCGGTTGCCCAGGCAATGGATATGCACGCGTTTTCCCGACTGCAACGCGCGATCAGCATGGGGCGCGACCTGCCCGGGTCGGCAAGGTCTCCCCGCAGCGTGAAGGTATCGGCCCCGTGCGCACGTATCGCCTGGGCGCGTTGTTCCAGCGCCGCCAGATCGCGGCTTACCAGCACCACATCACGGCTATCGCGCGCAAAGCAGTCGGCGCATGCGGCACCGATTCCCGAACAGGCCCGGGTGATCAAGGCAACCGGCCTGGAGCCCATCGTTGCGTCCGCCATCATGCCTGCTCCCACACCGATGAAGTCGGCGAACGTCTCGTGTGTGGTAACGGTGCCGTCGAAGTCGAACAGGGCAAGATCCATAGTCATCGGTGCGGATAAGGGCTACCCGCTGCCGGTGCGTGCACAGGCGGCGAAAAGAAGGACGGCCAGCAACAGTCGGCCGGAGATACCCCGTCAGTCACGCGCCGACCCTCTGCGCTGCATTCGCTGGTATGCAGTCATTTCCCGGCGACTTCCACTTGGAAGGGTCGCGGGAACACCAGCTGCACACGCTTGGCGCCGCTGCCGTCCACACGCACGCGCTCCTTGATGTCAATCATCGCCGAGCGTTAGATGCCACCTGGTACACCGACCTGATTGTGCTGCCACAACACCGAAAGCGCCGCTTCTCACGCGCGGCGTCGCTCTTGGTCTTGCTGGCGGCGTAACCGAGCTCGCCCATTGTAACAGAGCTCGCCCCCGTCACCGCCTCGGTGCCGGGATAGCTCTGCAGCAGGTCTTGCGCCGTACGAACACGCCATGTCCCGGTTACGTGCCGGCATCGCGCGGTCGTAGCGCTGCACCAGCTCGGTGACGGCGGCCTCCTTGCGCCAGGCCTCCGCGACCTGCCGACAGCCGCCGTCGTTGCATTGGCGGGCACACCTTAGAGCAGCTAACAAACGTAGCGAGCAGTCGCCAGGTGGGTGCGGACGGCGCGGAGGAACCGCAGCGTACGCGTGGTACATGCTGATTCCGAGCACCGGCCGCGCCCGCCCGGCGGTGAGCGCAGTAGTTTTGATAGCCGCTCTCAATTCTTGGCCGCACCAACTGTGCCTAGACCGAGCCTTACAACCAGCGGGACCAGATGCCGGTACCTAACTGAGGCGGCCTGCATTCTGCATTGGGGCTGACCTTTCAAAGCACCTTGCACTCAACTTCCCAAACGCACTGCGCTCAACCATCAAAGCGCCACGCACTCACCCAACGACTCAAAGCACCCCACGCCTCATCTGATCGCGTTCGATGCTCTCGAACAGCGCCTGAAAATTGCCTTCGCCAAAGCCTTCATTGCCCTTGCGCTGGATGATCTCGAAGAAAATCGGGCCGATGCAGTTCTGGGTGAATATCTGCAGCAACTTACGCTGCTTGGTGTCGACGTCGGCGTCGATCAAAATCTTGTTGCGACGCAAGCGTTCGACATCTTCACCGTGATCGGGAATGCGCAGATCCACCACGTCGAAATACGCATCCGGTGTATCGAGGAAGGCCACGCCGGCCGCGCGCATCTTTTCCACGCTTGTGTAGATGTCGTCGGTGAAGCAGGCGATGTGCTGGATGCCTTCGCCGTGGTAGGCGTCCAGGTACTCGTTGATCTGGCTCTTGGGGTCGGATGACTCGTTGAGCGGGATGCGTACGATGCCGTCCGGCGCCGTCATCGCCTTGGACACCAGCCCGGTCTTGGCGCCCTTGATGTCGAAGTAGCGGATCTCGCGGAAGTTGAACAGGCGCTCGTAGTAGTCCGACCAGCGCTGCATATTGCCGAAGTACAGATTGTGGGTCAGGTGGTCGATGAAAGTGAGTCCGAAACCAGTCGGGTGCTGATCGGCGCCCGCAATCGGCTCGAAGTCGGCGTCGTAGATGCTGCCCGCATCGCCATAGCGATCCACCAGATACAGCATGCAATCGCCGATGCCCTTGACCACCGGTGCAGGCACTGCGCGCGTATCGGCCTTGTCCTGGACCGCCTCGCCGCCGTTGTCCAGCACCGTCTGCAGCACGGTGTCGGCCGGGGTGCGGAAGCGGATTGCAAAACCGCAGGCACAGGGGCCATGCGCGGCGGCGAAGTCGGCGGCGAACGCATCGGGGTCTTCGTTGAGCAGGAAGTTGACCCCACCCTGGCGATAGACGGTAATGGCCCGGCTGCGGTGACGCAGCACTGCGCTGAAGCCCATCTTGCGGAAGTAGTCGTGCAGTTGCGCTACCTGGTCGGCCGGTGCGGCGAATTCGACGAATTCGAACCCGTCGATCCCCATCGGATTGTCGAAAGTGGTGACCTGCATGCCTGGATCTGGGCGGGTGACGCTGGTATTGGGTTGTGTACTCATCGTCGTTTCTCCACGCTGGACAGTCCGCAGGGCTATGCGGATTAGCAGAAGACCCGCGAAAATGCACAGGCCACTTTCAGCTTGTAGTTGCAAATGAAATCAAAATCAAGGCACAATGCAGCATGAGCGATCTCGACGCCCCCAGTCCGCCGCAACATCCTGTGCTGCTCGACCTCGAGCAGTTCCTGCCGTATCGTCTCAGCGTGCTATCCAACCGCATCAGCAGCAATATTGCCAAGGTCTACGGGGATCGTTATGGCATGGCCATTCCCGAGTGGCGGGTGATCACCATTCTGGCGCTGTATCCGGGTTCTTCGGCCAGTGAGGTCTCCGACCGCACGGCAATGGATAAAGTGGCAGTGAGCCGCGCCGTGGCGCGTCTGCTGGAGCGTGGCTTCATACGGCGCGAAACCCACGGCGATGACCGCCGTCGCTCGATGCTGGCGCTGTCGCCGGCCGGGCGCCAGGTCTACGAGACCGTCGCCCCGCTGGTCAACGAGATGGAGCAGCGGCTGATGTCGGTGTTCAGCGCAGAAGAACAGCAGATTCTGGAAAAGTTGATCGATCGCCTGGCCAAGGATGGGCTGCCGCGCATGGCCGGTAAGGACTAATTTTTTACGCACGGCGAGATGCCGCGTAGGCGGTCGGAAGTGCGTCGCGTTGGCACGTTGGGCGTACCAATGCACGCCGCGCGGCGAATCCGATGCTGTGGCGGCAGCGGGTCCCTTGTTTCGTTGCGCCTGCCGTTCGCACGCACTTCGAAGTCCCGATACGCTCCAACAAAAACCCCCGCATAGCGGTAATGCTGTTCACTTAAGCAAATGAGTCACCGAAAATCCGATACCAGACCTCTGGTATCGGATTTTTTTGTGTCCCTTCAACAGCAGCTGTTCGACCTTGGCGACCTGTCCGGCTTCCGCCACAGGAAGACGCCTATCCCAGCTTCGCTCAGGCATCGCGAGCCTGTTCCTCGATCACCGTCCAAGGCCTACGCGGCCAAGGACGGTGAAGATCTCGAAGACCCGCTATCCGGTAGATCGAAAGGCTGCTCCGCTTAAGTGAACAGCATTACCTCAGTGCGGGGGTTTTTGCATGACGCTGCAGCGAAGACTCACGCCTGCGGCGGCGCCCACTGCTTGAGGAAGTCGAACAGCTTCTTGCGATCGAAGCCCTCGCCTTTACGCAGTTCCGGGCCGGCCTGGGTGGTCAGCAGCTTGCCATCGTTGTCCAGCACCAGCAGCGACGGGTAGTCGTTGAGCTGAGCGAACTGCGACAGGAACGCGGCGTTTTCGTTGGCGGCATCGCGATTGATCTTGACCACCACGAAGTGCGCATCGCGGAAGCTGCGCAACTGCGCATCGCCGCCCATCAGTTCATCCAGCGCCTTGCACGGCTCGCAGGCCGCGTTGCCGACGTTGAGCACGATGCGCTTGCCACCACGCTTGGCCTCGACCTTGGCGGTTTCCAGATCGGCGGCGGGATCGCGCGAGGGATCGTACTGCGCGTTGAGCGCCGCGGCCGCCGCGATATCGGCTGCGGTCGGCGTATTGCCCGAGGACACCGGTTGGCTGGGATCTGCGCTCGGCGGCTTCTGCATCGAGGTGTCCAACGGCCGTGGCGCCTCCTGTGGGCTGGTGGTCTGCCCGCAGGCGCTTACCAGACCCGCCAGCAGCAGGCAACAGACAATGGGTTTGATCGACATTGCTGTTCTCCTCACTTCACGCCATGCATCAGTTTGTTGACCAACGGGGCAATCAGCAGAAGCAGCACACCCGCAGCGATCAACGACCAGAAGCCAAAAGTGTAGCCCTTCAGTGCAGAGGCCACGGTCATACCGGTTTCGCCACTGACCACCGAAGCGAAGATGCCCGACAGATTGTTGCCGATCGCGGTCGACAGAAACCAGCCACCCATCGCTAGGCCCACCACCTTGGCCGGCGCCAGCTTTGTCGTCATCGACAAGCCGATCGGCGACAAGCAAAGCTCGCCGACGGTTTGGATGACATAGACCATGAACAAGGTCCAGAAGGGAATCTTGCCGACTTCGTCAACCCGTTCGGACAACGCGTACATCAGTAGTGCAAAGGCCAGGCCGTTGAAGATCAGCCCTAAGCCGAACTTGCGCGGAATCGACGGATTGGCCGATTTCAGCGCGATCCACAGCCAGACAAACACCGGGCCAAGTACCAAGATTGCCAGCGTGTTGACCGATTGGAACCAGCCCACCGGGAACATCCAACCGCCCAGATCGCGTTCCACGATGTTCTGCGCGAGGAAATTGAATGAACTGCCCGCCTGCTCGAAAAACATGAAGAACATCACGTTGAACACAAAGACGATCAACATGGCGATGGCGCGGTCGCGGTGTACTTTACCCTCGCCAATGCCTTCGAACAGGATCAGCCCGCACAGGGCAAGGAACAAAATGGTCAGGATCCAACCGAGGATGCTGGCGTCGATCAGCAGCAGACCATAGGCGACCGGAATGGCAACAAGTGTGCCCACCAGTACCGCCAGGATTCGGCCCATGCCTTCTCCACCGGCCGGTGGCAAGCCGACCGGCCCGAGCTGGCGACGTCCCAACAAAAACCAGACAAGACTGATCAACATGCCTACGCCCGAAGCGATGAACACGTACTTGTAAGCCGGCATCGACTCTGTACCGAACAGCTTATCGGCAAGCAGGCCGGTCAGGATCGGCGCGAAGAAGCCACCGGCGTTGATACCCATGTAGAAGATCGTGAATCCGGAGTCCCGCCGCGGATCATTCAGCGGATACAACTTACCGACCATGGTCGAAACGTTCGGCTTGAACAGGCCGTTGCCGGCGATGATTGTCGCCAGGCCGAGTTTGAACACCTGATCGTTCGGTACCGCGATCAGGAATAGGCCAATCGACATGACCACCGCACCGATCAGCAGCGAGCGCTGGTAGCCGATAAGTCGATCGGCGACGAAGCCGCCGAACAGCGCCGAGGCATACACAAGTGCCAGATAAGCGCCGTAAAGTCGATTGGCCGGTGCTTCGCCAGCCCCAGAGCCCTGGCGGAACTCGGCCACGATATAAAGGGTCAGCGCCCAACGAATGCCGTAGAACGCAAAGCGTTCCCAGAATTCGGTCATGAACAGCATCCACAGCGGCCGGGGGTGGCCGAGCAATGTGGGGAACCCGGGAGGCGCAGACGGCTGCGGCGGAGTGGAAGCGGAAGTCGGCGCAGTAGCGTCAACACTCATGAGGTGCCCCTTGCGTATTCAGTGATGGCTGGGTGCAGCAGGGCGAGCCCTGGGCGACGCGCGAGGATCACTTAGACGTCACCTCGCGTCAAATTCGCCGGACTTGGAAACGTGACGGCGGCCGGTTGGATGCTGGGGGTTTTGGCTGGGTCTTAGCTGCCTTGGCTTCACCGACTTGCGCTTTCCCAGCCTCAAGCTCTACCAACGTCAGCTTTCTCTCCGTCTCTGCCTCGCGCAGCCTCGCCACTGCTGCCAACCGGCTAACGACTCTCTAAGCCCACCGACGTACGCACATCGAACAATTCCGGGAAGAACGTCAGCGCCAACGCCTGCTGCAAAAAGCCCACGCCACTCGACCCACCGGTGCCGCGCTTGAAGCCGATCACCCGCATCACCGTGCGCATATGGCGGAAGCGCCATAGCTGGAACTGGGTTTCCACATCGACCAGGTCCTCGCATAGCGCGTACTCGCGCCAGTAGCGATCAGTGTTCTCGTAGATGCGCTCGAACACCGGTCGCAGCGCATCATCGGCCACGTGCGCGCAGGTCCAGTCACGTGCTTGATACTGCTGCGGAATCGCATGCCCGAAGCGCGCCAGATAACGCAAAAATTCCTCGTAAAGGCTGGGCGCTTCCAGCACTTCGCGTAGCTGCGCCTGGCCCTGCGGGTCGTAGCCGAACACCTGCAGCATCTGCGGGTTCTTGTTGCCGAGCAGGAACTCGATGTAGCGGTATTGCAGCGACTGAAAGCCCGACGAAGGCCCAAGCACATCGCGAAAGCCCATGTACTCGCTCGGCGTGAGCGTCTCCAACACCGACCACTGTTCGGTCAGCTGGCGCAGCACCTGCTTGCTGCGCGCCAGCACCTTGCGGCACTGCCAGACCTGATCGTTCTGCAGATGCATCATCGCCGCGCGCAGCTCGTGTGCCAGCAGCTTCAGCCATAGCTCGGCGGTCTGGTGCTGGATGATGAACAGCATCTCGTCGTGGTGCGCCGGCTCCGATAGCGGCTGCTGCGCGGACAGCAATCGATCCAGCCGCAGATAGCCGCCGTAGGTCAGCCGCCCCTCCAGATCGGTGTGGATGCCGGGTTCCAGATCACGCAGGTTCTTGTCGACGGGCATAGCGTAGCGCTGACGATGGGGTCGGCCAGGGTAGCGCAGCAGCGGCCCGGCTTCAGCCGGCTGCCGCTGCTGCGGGATTGGTAATTGGGCAGCGGTTGAGGACCCAGGTTTCAACATAGATGCAGAAATTGGGGGCGAGGCATCAACCTTGGAAGTCGGAACTATTCGCGCGCAACAGACTGATGCGTGCGCCTGTATTGTGCCGCAGCTGCAGCGCCCGCTTTTCTCCAGGAACCTGCCAGCGTAGGCGACCGGTGCGTCAACCCTGAAAAACGCAGCCACTTCCAGCCAGGCAGTCGCAGCCGCTGCGAAAGTCTGCAAATTTATGCAGAGTCCAACCGCACTGCCGGCCAAGGACGTGGCCGGACCAGGGGAGCGTTTCAGTCTCAAGGATCAGGGGACTCTTATCTCGTGCATGTGTTGCAGCGTCGTGCACCTTGCTTATCTGTGCGCTGGCGGTTGCCAGCCGCACTGAGCGGCGTGCCCACCAGCAATGCCGATCCGGTCGGCTACGGCGGCAATGCCAGCGCGCCCAAGACAACGCGTCCACGCCGGCTCCCAGCAGCTGATCGTCGCCCTGAATCGGTGGAGGCACCGACCAGCTGATCGCAGCGCAACACGTCGTATTTTTTACTGCGACAAAGGGCGCGCCCTGGGCGCCCTTTTTTGTGCAACCCAGCATCATTGTGTGTTGCGGTGCAGAACGGCTTTTTGCATCGCCCTGCTTAACATCGCAACTCATATCATTTGCAACTTCCTGATGAAGGTATCGCAACAATGAGCGTAGCCGCGCAGTTCGAAATCGAATATCTGCACTACATGGACGCGGATGGCCAGTTGGTCCGCGACGACCTGCCGGCAGACGCCGCCAACTCGCAGCAGTTGCTCGCCCTGTTCAAGCGCATGGTGTTCGTGCGCACCTTCGACAGCAAAGCGGTCGCCTTGCAGCGCACCGGCAAGCTGGGCACCTATGCCGCGTGCATCGGCCATGAAGCCACGCATGTCGGCATCGGTGCCTCGATGCGCAGCGGCGATGTATTGGCACCCAGCTATCGCGAATACGGCACCATGTTCGAACGTGGCGTGCGTCCGCGCGATGTACTGCTGTACTGGGGCGGCGACGAGCGCGGCAGCGACTACCCGCGCGACGCCGATGCGGCGATCGACTTCCCGATCTGCGTGCCGATTTCCACCCAGTGCCTGCACGCGGCCGGTTCTGCGCTGTCATTCAAATTGCAGGGCAAGCCGCAAGTTGCGGTGGCCTGCTGCGGCGATGGTGGCAGTTCCAAGACCGACTTCTACGCTGCGCTCAATGCGGCCGGTGCGTACAAGCTGCCGCTGATCCTGTGCGTGATCAACAACGGTTGGGCCATCTCGGTGCCGCGCTCGGCGCAGACCGGCGCTCAAACGCTCGCACAGAAGGGCCTGGCCGGCGGCCTGCATTGCCTGCAGGTGGACGGCAACGATTTGATCGCGGTGCTTGAAGCGATGCGACAGGCACGCGCACGAGCATTGGCTGGCGACGGCGGCACGGTGATCGAGTTCCTGACCTATCGCTTGTCCGACCACACCACCGCCGACGACGCACGGCGCTATCGCGGCCAAGAAGAGGTCAAGCAAGGCTGGGCGCGCGAACCGCTGTTGCGCCTGCGCCGCTATCTCACTGCGCAAGGCCTGTGGGACGACGCCCAAGAAGCCGCCTGGAAAGCCGAGTGCGGCGCGCGCGTGGACCAAGAGATCGACGCCTATCTCAATACGCCGGTGCAACCGGTCAAAGCGATGTTCGATTACCTCTACGGCGACCCGCCGGCCGAACTGTTGGCACAGCGCGCCGAAGTGATGGCCATGGAGGCCCGTCATGGATGAGCTTAACCAGGTGCACGTCGCCGCTTCGCAGCACGCCAGCGCTCCCTACAACGCCGCGGCAACGCGCGGAGAGATCGCCATGAGTTCGCCCATTACCCTGATCGAAGCCATCACCCAGGCGCTGGCCTGGGAGCTGGAACACGACCCCGCGGTGCTGGTGCTGGGCGAGGATGTCGGCGTCAACGGCGGCGTGTTCCGCGCCACCGCCGGCCTGCAGCAGCGCTTCGGCAGCGACCGCGTACTGGACACGCCATTGGATGAAACCACCATCGCCGGCCTGAGCGTGGGCCTGGCCGCGCAAGGCATGAAGCCGGTGGCCGAAGCGCAGTTCGATGGCTTCGTGTATCCCATGGTCGATCATCTGATCTGCCACGCCGCACGCCTGCGCAACCGCACCCGTGGTCGCCTGCATTGCCCGATGGTGCTGCGCGTGCCGTGGGGCGGCGGCATCCGCGCGCCGGAACATCACAGCGAAGCCAACGAGGCCATCTTCACCAATGTGCCCGGCCTGCGCGTGGTGTTTGCGTCCTCGCCGCAGCGCGCCTATGGCCTGCTGCTGGCCGCGATCCGCGACCCGGATCCGGTGATCTACATGGAGCCCAAGCGCATCTATCGCCAGTATAGGGAAGTGGTCGCCAACGATGGCGAAGCACTGCCTCTGGATGTGTGTTTCGTGCTGCGCGACGGCACCGACGTCACGCTGGTCACCTGGGGGGCGCAGGTCAAGGAAGCGCTGGAAGCGGCCGACAAACTCGCCGGCGAAGGCATCAGTGCCGAGGTGATCGATGTGGCCACGCTGCGCCCGCTGGACTTCGACACGATTGCCGAATCGGTGGCAAAAACCGGCCGCTGCGTGATCGTGCAGGAAGCACCGCGCACGGCAGGCTTCGGTGCGGAAATCGCCGCGCGCCTGGCCGAGCAATCGATGTACGACCTGCTTGCGCCGGTCGAACGCGTCACCGGCTACGACACGCATATCCCGCTGTTCCGGCTGGAAATGAAGTATCTGCCAAGCGTGGAGCGCATCGTCACCGCCGCCCGTCGCGCGGTGGCCGCCGGCTGACATGCGCGCCCGTCTGCTCTGCGATTATGACGCCGCCTACGCCAACCCGATCCGCTTTCGCGCCGGTCAGGAAGTGACACTTGGCGTTCGCGATGAAGAGTGGCCAGCCTTTGCCTGGGTCAACACCGGCGCAGGCCATGCTGGCTGGGCGCCGGTGGCATGGCTACGCCCGTTGGGCCATGGCAAGGCCGAAGCCCTGCGCGACTACGACGCACGCGAACTCGATGTCAAACAGGGCGAGGACGTGTTGCTGCACTACGAACATGGCGGTTGGTGGTGGTCCGAGCGTGCCGATGGCATGCAGGGCTGGCTGCCGGCTGCCGACCTCGAACTCCTCGACGACGCCACGCCGCAGCTGCCTGCGGCGCAAGAGAATCTACAATGAGCAACAACAAGAATTTCCACCTGCCCGACCTCGGCGAAGGCCTGCCCGACGCCACCATCGTCGAGTGGTTCGTCAAGGAAGGCGACAACGTATGTCTGGACGACCCGCTGGTGTCGATGGAAACCGCCAAGGCGGTGGTCGAAGTGCCCTCGCCGTTCTCCGGCACCGTGGTCAAGCTCGCCGGTGCCGCCGGCGATGTGATCGTCACCGGCGGGGTGCTGGCGCAGTTCGCGCTGGATGGCTTGCAACCGCAGCGCGCCGATGGTCAGGACACCGGGCACTCGCACGGCCCTGCGCCGACGCACACGCCCAGCACGGGTGACAGCGCCGCCGGGAATACGACGCGCGTGGTCGCCTCCGATAACGGCGGCGAGATTGCCGATGCCAATTCCAGTGGCGAGAGCGAGCGTGACGACGCCGGCACTGTCGTCGGCGCGATGCAAAGTTCCAATGCCGTGCAGAGCGAGCAGGCAATTGCCGTCGGTGGCGTGCGCGCGATGCCAGCGGTGCGTGCGTTGGCCCGTAAACTGCGCGTGGACCTGAGTCAGGTGCGTGCTAGTGGCCCGGACGGCACGGTCACCATGGCCGATGTAAAGCAGGCCGCCGCTAACGGCACCGCGCAGCGCGCGCCGACCTTCCCTGCAAGCGGGGGAGATGATGGTGTCAGCGGTGCCACACACGCACACCAAGGCGCACCCCGCGCAGACTACGGTTACCTTCCTCCGCCTGTCCGACAAGGTACGCGAAGGGCGGATGAGGGCCAATCCCGCTCCACACTTTCGGCAGCCGGCAAACCGATGCGCACCCAGTCGCCGGGGGTAGCCGTCACGGGCCAGCCGGAACAGCTCAAGGGCGTGCGTCGAAACATGGCCCGCGTCATGGCCGATGCGCATAGCAAGGTGGTGCCGACCACACTCAACGACGATGCCGACATCCATGCCTGGCAGCCCGGCAACGACGTCACCGTGCGGCTGGTGCGCGGCATCGTGCGCGCCTGCCAGGCGGTGCCTGCGCTCAACGCCTGGTTCGATGGCCACGCACTGAGCCGCACCCTGCACACCCAGGTGGATATCGGCATCGCAGTGGATACCGAAGAAGGCCTGTTCGTGCCGGCGCTGCGCAATGCCGACATGCTGGATGCGCATGGCATTCGCGAAAGCGTCAACCGGCTGCGCCAGCAGGTCGAAAGCCGCAGCATCGCGGCTTCAGAACTCAGCGGCTACACCATTTCGCTGTCCAATTTCGGCGTGTTCGCCGGCCGTTATGCGACCCCGGTGGTGGTGCCACCATGTGTGGCCATCGTGGCCGCCGGCCGCGCGCGCTACCAGCTCACCCCGGTGATGGGCGGCGTAGAAACCCACAAGGTGATGCCGCTGTCGCTGACCTTCGACCACCGCGCCGCCACCGGCGGTGAAGCCGCACGTTTCCTGCGTGCGATGCTCGACGACTTGGCAGCTCCAAACTAGACGCCTTCCGCGGTGGCATCCCAAGACGCCACAACGCGGCGTGGAAGGGCAGCAGCAAGCGCTTCGCAGGCTACTCCGTTTGCCTAGGTGTTCAGTCCCGGCATTAGATGGATCGGATTCACCTTGAACCGCTCGGGCTCGGATGTCCACTGTTTGCAGATGAATTCGTACGGTGTCAGACCCTTCAGGGCTTTGAGTCTGCGAGCGAAGTTGTAGGCGTCGATGAAGTTGGCCAAATGCTGTTGCAGTTGTGCGTGGTCGTCGTAATGGAAGCGTTTGACAGTGGCTTGCTTGATCGTCCGATTCATCCGCTCGACCTGCCCGTTGGTCCAGGGATGCTTGACCTTGGTCAGGCGATGTTCGATGCCGTGCTCCTCGCAGAGGCGACTGAAGAGATGCACGAAGGCGTAGCGGTCGGAACTGCGGTTGGTGAACTGGATGCCGTTATCCGTCAGAACCGTATGCAGGGTGTAGGGCACCGCCTGAATCACATTGCGCAGGAACTCAGCTTGTTGGCCGAGGGATGAAGCTCGGTGAGCGCAAACTTGGACGTTCTGTCGATGGCCACGAACAGATAGAGCTTGCCCTGGGCCGTCTGCAGCTCTGCGATGTCGATGTGGAAGTAGCCAATCGGATAGTGCTTGAACTGCTTTTTGGCAGGTTTGTTGCCTTTGATGTCTGGCAGTCGCGAGATGTCATGGCGCTGCAGGCAGCGGTGCAATGATGAGCGCGTCAGATGCCGGATGCTCGGCTGCAGTGCGTGGAGACAGTCGTCCAGCGGCAGCAATGTGTGCCTGCGGAAGGCGACGATCGCCGCCTCATCCTCAATGGACAACACCGTGGAACGTGGGTGCGTCGGCCCAGTTGGCAGATCCGCAACCGAACTGCGCTTCTTCCACTTCGCCACCGTCTTTTGATTGATGCCGTAGCGCTTGGAAAGCGCTCTCAGGCTCTCTTGACTCTGTTGTATCGCTCGACGGATCGCCTCTGTCGTGGTGGCGCTCCCATGCAGAACCTGGCCCATAGTGCTTCCTTCCATTCGAGGGAAAATAATGCACCATCAAAGCCTGGGATCAAACACCTAGTTCAGTCGCGTGGACACGATGCAGACGCGAACATGATCATCAGGGCTCGCAGTTTACAGGCTGTCCCATTGGGCTCCTGGTGCTGATGGAAAAGGGATCGCCCCGTTTCTGACGCTACTCCTAGCTAGCCTTCTGACTTTGGCTTGTAGTTCTGCCAGATATTCGACTCTTGCTCCCAGGGCGGCGCGCACTGTTCAAATTCAAGTGATGCCTCGTGGGCGATTCTACAGCATGTTGCACTTCGCTATAGAACTGAACACGCTGCTGGTAGCCGGAATCGTCGCGATTGCGATAAAGGTGCCTTAGCTCCGAGCCGGTGACGCTTGTCCCAACGTAGTATCCATTTTTATAGAATGGGTTTTTGGCTGGCGCCGAGGTCATCTCGCCATGACCACACAGGCCACAAGGCGACATCGCGACCGGTCTCAACAGCGAAAGAAAGGGCACCTTTGGATTTTTTCTTGAAAACGTTGGTTTCATTGAGGGCCGCCTGCTTCTCTATCTCGCGGTAGTTTCTACCTGCCAAGGCTACTTGATCATCAAGCATCGACATCGCCCTGCTCATGTCAGGCGTTTCGTTGCTGAAGTTCTCTCTGTTGTGATCATTCACGGCGGACGCCCACTTCGGATTTGATCGCAAATGATCCGCAAAATTCTGATCCAATTCCGGACAGCGCTCCTCCGGGTCGAATGATAGATGACCACCCAATAACTGACGTCCAGTAATCGGGATATTTTACAAGCTATGCATCATGGCGGCTTCGTCGCCGTCATGTGCCCATAACACGAGTTTATCCTGTATCTCCTGGCGGCCAAAGAAAAGCGTATTTTCAGTCTCTCCAACAAGGCGACGCTTGGAGCTTTCTGGCGCTTGCGATCGCTTTGGCGCGGGCCTAAGAGCGGCTAACAAAACGACTGCGCTCACCGCCAGGCGGGCGCGGCCGGTGCTCCGAATCGGCATGTACCACGCGCGTACACTCCGTTCCTCCGCGCCGTCCGCACCCACCTGACGACTGCTCGCTACGTTTTGTTAGCCGCTCTAAGACCCTCGAATCTTCCGGATGAAGCTGTAGTAGAACTGATAGAATCGCGACTAGGGCATTCTTCTTGGTAATGTAACGAATTCACAGTGTTTGTTGCCGGAGATTTCGGCAAGCCACTGCACTTGGAGATACATCAACCCATCTTGGCTACCTCGCATTAAGAGCGGCTAACAAAACTACTGCGCCGCCGCCAGTGCTCGGAATCTGCATGTACCACGCGTACACTCCGATTCCTCCGCGCCGTCCGCACCCACCTGACGACTGCTCGCTACGTTTTGCTAGCCGCTTCTAAATTCTGGTCTGGCGTGGCGTTGAGCATCGTAGTGGCGAATAATCCAATCACCACTGCCCCTCACTTTCTGCGCAAATACGAATTGGCTCGCAAGAATACGAACGGGCCTCGACACTGAAGGAGCAGCAGAGCCTGCCATCCACCGCGATTGCAACACCCATGAATGCAATTGGCGCCACCAATCATAGATAATGTCCGCATGTCATTTACCCATCTCTCGCTGTTGCCGCAGCTGCAGCCATTTTTCGACACCGCGCTGGCACGCGCCGGTCACCACACTCCCACGCCGATCCAGGAGCAGGCGATTCCATCGATGCTGCAGGGGCGCGATCTGATAACGATGGCGCAAACCGGTTCGGGCAAGACGCTAGCCTATGCACTGCCGCTGCTGCAACAACGCTGCCTAGCGCCCGACACCGCGCCACGCATGCTCGGCGCACTGGTACTGGTACCCACCCGCGAACTCGCCGCGCAGGTCGAAGACACGTTGCGTCAACTGGCCGCACATCTGCCGCGGCGGCTCAAGATCGTTGCGGCCACAGGCGGCAGTTCGATCAATCCGCAGCTGCTCGCCTTGCGCGGAGGTGCCGACATCGTGGTGGCCACGCCCGGCCGGCTGCTGGATCTGGTCGATCACAACGCACTGCGCTTGAGCGATGTCGCCACGCTGGTACTCGACGAAGCCGATCACCTGTTGGAGTTGGGCTTCGGTGCCGAGCTCGATCGCATCCTCGCCTTGCTGCCCGCGCAACGCCAAAGCGTGCTGTTTTCGGCCACTTTTCCACCCGGCATCGCCTCGTTGGCCAAGCGTCGTCTGCGCGATCCGCTGCGCATTAACATCGTCGCCACACCGCAGGATGCGCCAGCGATCGAGCAACGCGCGATCGCTGTCGATGCCCGCCAACGCACGCAGCTGCTGCGCCACCTGCTGCAGGAACACGGCTGGCAGCATGTACTGGTGTTCGTCGCCAGCCGACATACCGCCGAGAAAGTGGCCGAAAAACTGACCAAGACTGGCATCAACGCGCAACCGCTGCATGGCGCATTGAGCCAGGGCCGCCGTGATCGCACGTTGCAGGGCTTCAAGCAGCACGACGTGCAGGTGCTGGTCGCCACCGATCTGGCCGGACGCGGTATCGACATCCAGGCGCTGCCGGCAGTGCTCAATTACGACCTGCCGCGCTCCACCGTGGACTACACCCACCGCATCGGCCGCACCGCACGTGCCGGCGCCAGCGGCATCGCGATCAGCTTCGTCACCGCAGAGAACCGACACCAATGGCGCCTGATCGAGAAACGTCAGCGCCTGCGCGTACCGACGCGTATGATTGCCGGTTTTGAACCGACACCGGCGACGGATGCGCCTGCCAGCGAGGCGCCGAATGCGGATGTGTGCGCACCGGACAACAACGGCGGCGTCAAGGGCAAGCGGCCGAGCAAGAAGGACAAACAACGCGCGACAGCTGCGGCACAGGCGGCACAGCCCGACTGAAAGCGGCCAATTCCGGGGGATGAGTCGTTGTCGGGAAGGTAGACGGCGCGCAAACAGCGTCTGGACAGTAGCAACGTAGCGGCGACAGGCCGCCACGTCTGTGCGGCAACTACTCAGTCCTGCTCCAAATCCAGCTCGCTACCAACGTTGGCGTTGGCGTCTACGCGCGGTGTGCGCTTGCCAGGCTTGCGCAGGATTTCCACGAAGAACTGGTCGTCACCTTCGGCGGCGAGCGCAGTGATCGAGCGTATCAGCTCGGCCGACGGCAGCGGCGCAGCGCTGGCCTCGTCCACACCCAAACGCATGTCGAAGTCCCAATAATCCGCCCCTTCCGGCAAGTCCTTGCGGCGCTCGCGGCGGATGTACTTGCGGATATCGTTCTTGCTGGACTCCAGCAGACGATCGCGGTTCTTGCCTTCGAGGTTGAGCTGGTAGGTCTTGCGCATGGCGACATCGGTGGGAACTGGCCGCCTAGTGTGGGGCCACATGGCCGTTGTGGGTGAATCGTCGGCTATTGCGGGCCTGCCGGGCGACAGATCCCTGGCAACGCCGGCTTGGAAGCGCTTGAGTGCTGCCATCGCCGGTGCAGCGCCAACTACTTATCCAATGTCACCAGGGACCACCCGCCGTTATCGCAGCTGTATCCGGCGCGCTCGATGCGCGTTGCAATTCCCGCTTGGAACACATCAATACACTCCGCAGCACCTCAGCCCATCGCCGCCGCCGACGTCTTGCCAAGTCGCTGAGTTTGTTCGAATCGCTTGTCGGCTACGATCACTTTATCGGCGTGATCCTAGAACTAAGAGCGGCTAACAAAATGTAGCGAGCAGTCGTCAAGTGGGTGCTCACGGCGCGGAGGAACCGGAGTGTACGCGTGGTACATGCCGATTTCGAGCACCGGCGCCGCGCCGGCCTGACGGCGGCGCAGTCGTTTTGTTAGCCGCTCTAAGTAGGCCATCCGGCCAGATCGTTTTGCTGATGCAACGACTTGATCGGCGGTGCTCTAGAACCGCTAAAACCAGATGATGAAGCAAGCGAACGCAGCGCCAGGTGGATATCTGTATCTCTGCGGCGTTCAAAGCCGATGCGCAACTTGTCCATCCCTGTAAACCAGGCATGTGTGCGCTTGACTACCAAGTGGCTTTGTTAGCCACTCGTAAGAATGGCTAACAAAACGTAGAGCAGTTGTCAGATAGGAACGGACGACGCGGAGGTACAGCAGCATAGGCGCGGTATATGTCGCACCGAGCACCGGCGGGCACCCGCCTGGCAGCGAGAACAGTGGTTTTAGAAGTCGTGCTCAATCGGCGTGGAAACGAATACCATGATTGATCGCACATTGATACGCCAGCACCGACCCACGTTGCCGCAGACCCGGCAGGTCGTACATGTAAGTGGTGAAGCGCACACTGCCATCGGCACCCAGTTGGTAACGCATGAATTGCTGGATCGGTTTGCCGTCATTGGCCACGGTGAAGTGCGAGTCAGAAAACGCGGCGGTGCCGTCTTTGGTGATGCGATACGCATCGATATGGAGGCCGCCGCGGGTCTGACTTAGTGGCGTACCTTGTTCGGGTGTGCAACGGCTGAGATCGATGCTCAGGCTGACATCGTCACCGGCTTCAAGGGCCGCGAGCACTTCAGCACGGGTGTTAAGCGATGTGCTGGCCCAGGCGGGCAGCGCACACCCGCAGAAGAGCGTGGCAACCAAAGCGGCGGGAGCAAGACGGGGCATGGCGGACTCCAGGCAGATAGGGAATGAAGCGACGTCGACTTTAGTGACTAGCAGGGCGAGCAACATGACCTGATCCTGTCTGGACCGATGCATTGAGCTGCGCATCACGCTGCATGATTGCGCTGTTTGGCGAAGGCACTGCGTGCGTGCCGAATGTTGGCTATGCCTGCGCGCAGAGGCTGATGATTGAGCGATCGAAGTCTCATTAGTGGCTAAACACAACAACGTAGCGAGCAGTGGCCAGGTGGATGCGGACGGCGCGGAGGAACCAGAGTGTACGCGTGGTACATGCCGATTCCGAGCACCGGCCGCGCCAGCCTGGCGGTGAGCGCAGTCGTTTTGTTAGCCGCTCTTAGAGTGCAAGTGCAGACGACACGGATATTGGATGCATCACGCGAGCGCTTGACGCACGCAATAGGACAGTGGCCGGCGTGCACCAACCGGGATCAACATGCATCGGCGAGAAAGGATAAAGCCGCCCTCCCAGCGGGAGAGGGTCACGCTACAACGAGCTACAAACGCGCATTAACCTCGCTCGGCACATGCTCAGCCTCCGGCTGTAAAGCCGGTGTTGCACCTGGCAACAACCGTTCGGCCAGCGCCCGTGTGGCCACGCGCAACTCGGGCACGGCAGTGATTTCCCAATAGCGCCCTCGTAGTAGCGGGCCTACGCAATACAGCCCCGGTACGATCTGCCCGGTGCCATCGCGCACGCGCAGTTGTGCATCGGTGTCCACGCCAAGACCCAGTGAGTCGGCACACAACAAGCCCGCTTCGCGCATGCCGGCGATCAACGGATCGCTGGTGCGATCAATGTCGGTATCCAAACCCGTCGCGCGAATCACCGCGTCGTAATGGCCGGTCTGCGCATCGGCAGCGCCGCGCGGGCGCAGTACCGCTTCGACGCCATCGGGCACCCAACGCGCACGCAGTAACCGCGCTGCGACGATCTGCAGTTGCCCGGATTCCTGCAATTGCGCGAGCTGTTCCGCTGCGCGCGGTGCCACACGATGTCGCGCCACTTCCCAATACGGGCGCAGATGACGTAGGAAGCCTGCACGCTGCTGCAACTCCAGCCGCTGCCAGAGTGGTTGCAGATGCGGGCGTAACGCATCCACCACACGCCGCCAATCGTCGACCACGGCACTTAGCTGACGCACGCCGCGCAGCAGGCTAAGCAGGTCGGCATCCTTGAGCGCGCGTTGCAGATGCGGCGGCAATTCAAGCGCCGCACCGGGCTGGCGCAGATGCGCTTGCGGTACCAGCCCGCGTCGCGAAATTGCCAGCAAACGACCACGATGACCGCGCGCATGCAGGGTCAATGCGACGTCCACCATGGTCAGCCCGGTGCCGACAATCAGCACGTCGTCGCCCGGCGACAACCGCGCCAAGGCATCGCCTTGCCACGGCCAACCGATGTAACGCGGATGCACACTCAAGCGCGGGCCGATGCCGGCCAGTGCCTGCGGTTGCAACGCGCCCACTGCCAACACCACGCGGTCGCTATGGAACGCATCGCCATTGGCGAGAAACACGCGAAACCCCTTGCGCACGCGCTCTACCGCCACCGCTTCCTGCGACAACCGCATGATCGACGCCTGCGCGCCGCTTACCGCGGCATCCAGCTCGCTGCGCAGATAATCGCCATAGGCCAGCCGCGGCAGAAACTCTAGCCGCCCGCTATCGCCCAAATGCAGACTGTCGGCGAATGCACCCGGCGCCTGCACATCGATGCCCAGATCCTTCGCACGCACGTTGAGCAAATGCTCCGGTCGCGCCGCCCCATATGCAATGCCGCTGCCGAAGGTCTCGGCTACGCCGACCAAGGTGATGCGAACCTGTGCATCTGCCATCTGCGCCAGCGCACGGACCAACGCAGTGCCGCAGAAGCCAGCCCCAATGATGGTGATATGGGTTTCCATATACAATTTTCCGCTAAATTGAACTGCACGTTGTGCCCGCGGCGCGCCGCAGGTGTGTAAACAAATAGTTAGCGACCAGCAACTCTAAATGCATCAGCTGATCGCTGTTAGTGATGAGGCTTGCGTTGCAGGCCAGGCGCGCAGCGCATTGCAGAACCATGACAGCGTACGCAACCGCAGCAGAGTGCTGTCGCCGGCCTTCCACGACTTCAGGCAACGCAGCTTTGCGCAGCAGGCGCGGTGGCATGATCGACACCAGCGTGAACTCGCTGTTCGATAATGCGGGTTCGCGCAGATCGAAGCCTATGTGCAGGCCGCCGCACATGCGCTTGATGGTTTGGATTTGGTGATCAACAACGGCTCCGGACACGGCAACGCAAGCTGGCAGGCCCGGATGTCGATGTGATGGCCGCGATGCGCTCGCGCACGCCCGTATTTACCTGATCGAGCTTGCGTTGGATGTCGCGCACGCCCCGTGCCAGCCCTGTGCGTTGACGTCGCAGGATGCGCCGCATCCGCTTGAACTGGCGTGCATCCACAGATACAGCAGGCCAGCCATGAAGCACACTGGCAGTGCTGGCACGCCTGTGCGGCCTATAAAGCGTTGCGGTGATTGGATGTTGAGGGTTTTTCAGGGACGACGACTTATCGGGTTCTCGGCCTGGTCCATCGATGGCGACATGACCTTTCGGTCAAGAAGAAACCCTCCATCGTTACGGATGGAGGGTTTCGGGTAAAGCCCCTGGCGATGACCTACTCTCGCATGGCTTGAGCCACACTACCATCGGCGCAGCTGCGTTTCACTTCCGAGTTCGGGATGGGATCGGGTGGTTCCACAGCGCTAATTTCACCAGGGAGACGTTTGGAGAGTCGCCAGTTTTTGCTTCGCAACAAGCGTTTGCACATTAGGTGCAAGCGTTTGCGTTGAAGCGCATACGGCGCTCGTCTCGCATAGTTAACTCGTGACGTAGCTTGCATTTGATGATCTACCAACGTTCGTTGGGACCAAGGCAACTTGAGGTTATATGGTCAAGCCGCACGGATCATTAGTATCAGTTAGCTCAATACATTGCTGTACTTACACACCTGACCTATCAACCACGTAGTCTACATGGTTCCTTTAGGGGGCTTGTGCCCCGGGAAGTCTCATCTTGAGGCGCGCTTCCCGCTTAGATGCTTTCAGCGGTTATCGCTTCCGAACATAGCTACCCGGCAATGCCACTGGCGTGACAACCGGAACACCAGAGGTTCGTCCACTCCGGTCCTCTCGTACTAGGAGCAGCCCCTCTCAAACTTCCAACGCCCATGGCAGATAGGGACCGAACTGTCTCACGACGTTCTGAACCCAGCTCGCGTACCACTTTAAATGGCGAACAGCCATACCCTTGGGACCGACTACAGCCCCAGGATGTGATGAGCCGACATCGAGGTGCCAAACACCGCCGTCGATATGAACTCTTGGGCGGTATCAGCCTGTTATCCCCGGAGTACCTTTTATCCGTTGAGCGATGGCCCTTCCATACAGAACCACCGGATCACTAAGACCTACTTTCGTACCTGCTTGATCCGTCGATCTTGCAGTCAAGCACGCTTATGCCTTTGCACACAGTGCGCGATGTCCGACCGCGCTGAGCGTACCTTCGTGCTCCTCCGTTACTCTTTAGGAGGAGACCGCCCCAGTCAAACTACCCACCATACACGGTCCCTGATCCGGATAACGGATCTAGGTTAGAACGTCAAGCACGACAGGGTGGTATTTCAAGGATGGCTCCACTACAGCTAGCGCCACAGCTTCATAGCCTCCCACCTATCCTACACAGACGAACTCAACGTTCAGTGTAAAGCTATAGTAAAGGTTCACGGGGTCTTTCCGTCTTGCCACGGGAACGCTGCATCTTCACAGCGATTTCAATTTCACTGAGTCTCGGGTGGAGACAGCGCCGCTGTCGTTACGCCATTCGTGCAGGTCGGAACTTACCCGACAAGGAATTTCGCTACCTTAGGACCGTTATAGTTACGGCCGCCGTTTACTGGGGCTTCGATCAAGAGCTTCGCCTTGCGGCTGACCCCATCAATTAACCTTCCAGCACCGGGCAGGCGTCACACCCTATACGTCCACTTTCGTGTTTGCAGAGTGCTGTGTTTTTGATAAACAGTCGCAGCGGCCTGGTTTCTGCGACCCTCTTCAGCTATAGCTCGCATGAGCCACCAAAAAGGGTGCACCTTCTCCCGAAGTTACGGTGCCATGTTGCCTAGTTCCTTCACCCGAGTTCTCTCAAGCGCCTGAGAATTCTCATCCTACCCACCTGTGTCGGTTTACGGTACGGTCTTCGTGAGCTGAAGCTTAGAAGCTTTTCCTGGAAGCGTGGTATCAGTGACTTTGCCATAAAGGCTCGTCTCGGTGCTCGGTCTTGAAGAATCCCGGATTTGCCAAAGATTCAAACCTACTGCCTTTCCCCGGGACAACCAACGCCCGGTACACCTAACCTTCTCCGTCCCTCCATCGCACTCACGCGAGGTGCAGGAATATTAACCTGCTTCCCATCGACTACGGCTTTCGCCCTCGCCTTAGGGACCGACTAACCCTGCGTCGATTAACGTTGCGCAAGGAAACCTTGGGCTTTCGGCGTGCGGGCTTTTCACCCGCATTATCGTTACTCATGTCAGCATTCGCACTTCCGATACCTCCAGCAGACTTCTCAATCTACCTTCACAGGCTTACGGAACGCTCCTCTACCGCGCATAAAACAAGTTTTATGCACCCCAAGCTTCGGTTCACTGCTTAGCCCCGTTAAATCTTCCGCGCAGACCGACTCGACCAGTGAGCTATTACGCTTTCTTTAAAGGGTGGCTGCTTCTAAGCCAACCTCCTGGCTGTCTGTGCCTTTCCACATCGTTTTCCACTTAGCAGTGAATTTGGGACCTTAGCTGTGGGTCTGGGTTGTTTCCCTTTTCACGACGGACGTTAGCACCCGCCGTGTGTCTCCCGGATAGTACGTACTGGTATTCGGAGTTTGCAATGGTTTGGTAAGTCGCGATGACCCCCTAGCCATAACAGTGCTCTACCCCCAGTAGTATTCGTCCGAGGCGCTACCTAAATAGCTTTCGAGGAGAACCAGCTATCTCCGGGTTCGATTAGCTTTTCACTCCTAATCACAGCTCATCCCCGTCTTTTGCAACAGACGTGGGTTCGGGCCTCCAGTACCTGTTACGGCACCTTCACCCTGGCCATGACTAGATCACCCGGTTTCGGGTCTACTGCCCGCGACTATGCGCCCTTATCAGACTCGGTTTCCCTTCGCCTCCCCTATACGGTTAAGCTTGCCACGAACAGTAAGTCGCTGACCCATTATACAAAAGGTACGCAGTCACTCTTGCGAGCTCCTACTGCTTGTACGCACACGGTTTCAGGATCTATT
>NZ_CP071955.1:3995000-4087488 GCF_017603965.1 Xanthomonas fragariae
CTCTGAGCCAGGATCAAACTCTTCACTTAAAATTACATGTCCGAAGACAAATTACTTTAGCTGCAGAAGTTCAACCACTGACAACTTATCGCTTGCAAAGCAATTAATATGTTGCTTTTTGATTAAACGTCTGCAAGATGGACAATCATCCTTCCTGCAGGCGTCCGCACAAATTACCTGCGCACACTGTCAAAGAACATGGGGAGTGGCCTCAGCGCCGTTCCCGTCAGCTTCGTCGTTTCCGTCGAAGCGAGCCGCCCATTATAGCGGGCTTTTTCTTGCCGTCAACACCTTACATCCACACCTGGTTGACGCTGCTTTGTTTACCACCCGAAGCCTTTCAGCGTACCGAGCCGGCCATACTAGCAGGCTTTGCATCTCTGTCAACCCAGCGAAGAGACTGTTGACGCTGCTGCACTTCAGTCCGCTAACACTGCTCTCCGTGCACCTAACCTTCATGCGTTTCGTCAATATCTTGTGATATTTCCGATTTGTACCGTTCGTTAATTCCAATGCCGTGACAAGCACCGACCTCACGAGCGAGGGCGCGAATTCTATCGAGACTGCGCAAAAGTGCAAGCACTTTTTGTCAATGACATGACATCAGGCGTCACTTCGGCTAATTGCGGCGCACCGGTGGGCTAAAACGTTAGGGCCACACCTCAGACAAGCGCTGCAGTATCGGATGCGGATGGCCGGCACGAAAATGCTTGGGTCAGATAGAGCGATCAGGATGCACGCAGCCTGCTCCGCAATCTGTCCCTGCCTGCGATTGCCGCAGGCTTCGTCAACGTGCTGGCAGGGTTTGCCAACTCTGTGCTGTCGTGTTCAAGGCGGCGCGGCATCCAGGCGCCGATCAGGCACTGATTGCGTCGTGGATGTGGACGCGGCACCCTGCCTAGGTGTACTGCGACGTTGCACTTGGCACGGCGCCAGATGACGTCGCAGCCGTCGGCGACTGATGCTCTGGCTTGATGGCACTACCACGCGACCACTGCGGTTGTGCGTGCAGCCCACACCTACCGGACAACGGCCCGCCCACTGTGGGCAGCCATACTTATTCAGGATCGCGTAACTGCAGCAACCAGTGGGCAGTAACACCGCTGGGAGTGGGGAGCGGTTCGAGGTGGAACTGGCGATAGGCCGGCGCGCCGTCCTGCGCGCGCAGCGGCAAGGTGACGTAGGCGGCACGGCCGAGACGCAGCGCGTCTTTGAGCAATTCCACCTTGGAGGCAGCGGCGTCGTCGGCCAGCAAAGTGAGGATGTCGCAGCCGATCAGGTCGGCGACTTCGACTTGGCTGAGTTCGGCAAACGCCAGATTGACGAACATCAGCCGGTGCGCGGCGGCGGTTGCGCCGCGTTCGATAATGGCCACGCCGTCGCGCAACCGCGACAGCGAGGCTTCAAGCAGGGTGAAATCCTGTTGGAAGCGCTTGCGCTCCATCAACTCGATCAACACGCGCAGGCTGCGCGCCGATTCCAGATGCAGTGGCGACCAGCGGCGCGCGCGGCCGCGCACGGTCTGCTGCCAAAGATCGAAACTCTTGCGCGGCGACAAGCGTGAGTTGGGGATGTCCTGCAGTTTGGCCAACTGTGGGTTGCCGGCCCATTTGACCTGCTGCACCTGCTCGCGGCGGGTCCACAGCAAGGCGCTGCGCGATTGCGGCATCAGCGGTACGAAGACGAAGCCAGCGGCCAGTGGCGCGAGATCGGCCAGCTCCGGGAACATCTCACCGATCGCGTCCACATGCAGGGCGCCGACGGCGTCCTCGCGCAGGGCGTCATGGTGCGCGGATTCAAGATGGTCGCGGATGCGCCGCAGCGCAGCGACATCGGGGGTGCTGCCATGGCGGCTGATTTCTTCGCCATGAAAGACCGCAACACCGTCGGCATCGACCACATCCATCAGGTCCGGTGCCATGTCGGCGAGCATGTCCACGGTCAGGTGCTCGGCGTCGTTGAAATCGGTGATCAACTTTTCGCGGATGGTGAGCAGCACCGATTCCATCCGCGCGCGCGCGACTGCCTGCAGCGCGCCGATGCGACCGGCCAGCGAGCGGGTGACCGCATCGGTGGCTTCGCGCATGGCGTGGCTGGTGAACTGCGGGCTGTAGTGGTGGCAGGAAATCAGCCCCCACAGCGCGTCGTTGACGACGATCGAAGACACCAGTGTGGCGCTGACGCCCATGTTGGCCAGGTATTCCAGATGCACCGGCGAGACGCTGCGCAGACTGACGTCGCTCAGGTCCACCGGGGTGCCCAGGCGCGGATGCAAGATGGGTTCGATCGGCGACGGCCGATAACTGACATCGGCGATCTGGCGGACGCGATTGCGCAGGTACAGCGCGCGCGCCTGCGCCGGAATGTCACTGGCCGGGTAATGCAGGCCGAGATAGGCCTCCAGCTCGGGTTGACGGGCTTCGGCGATGACGTCGCCGTTCCATTCTTCGTCGAAGCGGTAAATCATCACCCGATCGAAGCCAATCATGCTGCGCAGGCCCTTGGCCGCGCGAACTGCAGCTTCTTCGATGCCGGAATCGCGCTCGATGCAGCGCAACAGGGGCAGAGCTTCGCGCAGGGTCACGTCCCTCAAGCGCGCGTCGCGTGGTTCGATTTCGACCAGCCATTGCTCCGGATACAGATGCCAGGCGGCGACCCAAGGGTGATCGGTGGGAGCGCTGCGCTGCGGAAAGCGCACGTCGGCATGCAGCAGGTGCTGAGCTTGTTCGGCGACTGCGAACGGCTGCGCGTCCGGCAGTTCCAGCACCTGCGCGTAGGGCATGCCCAGCAGCGTGTCCATCGGCACGCCGAGCAGCTCGGCGGCGGAGCCGCTGGCCTGCACGATGCGGCCATCGGCCGGTTCGATCACCAGCAGCACGCCATACGGCTGGATCAGGCCGGGGATGTGGATCGGCTCACGCGCGCAAACATTCATATCCAGGGGTTCGGTAGGCTGATTCACAAGTGCGGCTCCGCTGCGAGGCAGGTATGGAAGTGGGCAAACATGGCCTGCGCCCCGTCGATGGCGGCAGCGCGCGCGGAAGGAGTGTCTAGGCGTTGGTCAAGCACCGCCTGGAAGCGACGCCAGCCGGCCGGATCCTCGTCGGCCAGCTCGAAATAGCGCAATGCATCGGCCAGAGCGGGGTGGTGCTTGCGCACGCTACGTGCGATGACACGTCCACCCAGTTGCGAGCCTTCGATGACATAGAGCATGCCCCAGCGTGCAGCGTCGTTATCGGCTACGGGCGCGGCGACCGGGGGGTCTGGCTGCTGACCGAGCATGCGCAGATCTTCGCGCAAGGTCGGCACGCGGTGGCGATACTGCCAGCCGCTGCCGACCAAGGTGCTGAGCCAGTCGCTCAGTTGATGTTCGAGACCGGCCAGCAATGCGTGATGCCGACGCAGGATCTGCGCGTAGGCAGTGCGATCGACCCGCCCCTGCCCCAGCGCCTGCATCAGCGGGACCGCTTCGACCAAGCGATGGGTGTCCTGGGTGGCGTGGCGCAGCGCGAGCGCAGCCGATGACGGCACAGCCAAGGCGTCAGAAAACATAAGGGCTCAAGGCGGTGCCGCGGCACGAAGGGCATCAGCCTAGCAGCGCCTGCGCAAATCAGATAAGGCGGGCGCGAGCGTAAATATGAATAGTTTGGAATCATCCCAGCGCCGCGGGCGCACTTACGCCGGCCCGCCCTGCCCGTTTCCAGGCAATGATCCAACCTGTGGCGAACGACACCCCGGCCAGCAGCCAAGGCGCGCCGGGCAGAGGCAGCGGAGCGCTGCGGCCGATGAACCAGGCGAACGCGTTGGCGAACAGCAACGGACCGGCGATGCCAGCCAGGCTGACCAGGCTGGTCAACGCGCCCTGCATGCGATCTTGCGCATAGGCGACGACCTCGCGGGTGGAGCGAACAGTGCGGCGATCGCCCAGCCAGCGCACCAACCAGCCGACCAGCACCGCATTGACGATGATGCTGCATACGCCGGCGCCGGCCAGCACCCAGCTCACCTCGCGCGGGCCCTAGTCGTGATGCTGGGATAGACGTGGTGCGCCAGGTTGGCCAGAAACACCACCGAGGCCAGGTCGAACACCTGCGGATAACAGCACAGCAATTTGAGTGCGCCTGGCGGGTTGGCATGCGACCAGTCCAGCAGCGACGTGCCACGTTGGGCGGAAAGCGACTCGAGCAGCACGAACCAGCCCTACAGCACATTCAACAGCGCCAGCCCCACGGCAAACCAGAACGGCCAATGCAACCCGATGCTGCCCAGCCAACCGCCGATCAACAGGCCGGCGACAAAGCCAATGCCGAATGCGGCACCGAGCATGGCGAACGCACCGGCCCGTTTGTCGGCGGGGGTGACATCGGCGATGCAGGCATTCGCGGCGGCCATGATGGTGCGCGATCAAAAAATCTTTGACGCGACCCTTCACCGGGCTTGATGCCAAACATAGTTGCTCATCCGCCCTGAGAGACGCCTTTGCCCCCGTGTAGGGGCTGTAGGGGCCAATGTCCCGGTAGGAGGAGAAAGTCTGGGTGCACAAGCCAGAGGCGATTCTTGTGGCTATTCGACACTGATGGTCTGAGTCAGCGTGTGGCTAGCGCCGGGGGCCAGTTCGATCACGTCCGGGCCGGCGTTGGCTGCTTCCAGGCAGACATAGTCGCGCCAGCCCTCGCCGACGTCGGCCATTTTGGCGGCCGCGTCCTCGCCCGGGTTCCAGGCAACCAGCGCGCGGCTGCCTTTGGTGGCGATGACGATGCGGCGGCCGAGTACCGGGTCGGTCAGGGTGTAGCGGCCACCAGCGTTGATATAGATGCGGTCGCTACGGCCTGGATCGCGTGGGTCGCGCAAGGTCCAGTCGCCTTGCTGATGGTGCACGTTGGCGTAGTTTTCGTATTTGTCGATGTAGTCCAGACCATCCAGGCCCTGCACGCTGACCTTGAGCGCGTCGCCGACGCGGAAATAGTTGTGCAGTGCCTGGGTGAAACGCACCGGGGCCTGGCTGACGTTCTCGGTGATCAGGCGTTGTTCGAGGGTGCGGCCGATGCGCACGGCCATGCGCAGGCTTAGCGCCAGGTCATCGAAGGTGGGCGGAGTCAGCGTGAGCACCATGGTGCCGTCGTCTTCGCGGTGGCTGGCGGTCAACTGCCACGACACGGTGCGCACGAAACCGTGTGCGGGTACGTCGCCGGTCTGGTCCTGGCGACCGAAGTACGGCCAGCACACCGGTGTCCCGCCGCGGATCGGAGTGGGCGGCTGCCGGGCGCTGGGCGAGAGCCACATCACGTCCTGCCCGCCCTTGGGCACGAACGACAGCAACTGGGCGCCGAACAGGCTGATGGCCGCAGTGGAGAACGCGGTGTCGATCAACAGCGAGGGGAAACCGTGGAAATCGCCTGTACGCAGGCCGGTCAGGTCGGACATGGGGGGTGCCTTCTGGACGATGGGGGATTGAGCAAATGCGGGATAGGCGGCCGGCAGCTTGAACGCGGTCGCACGGATGGCGGCGGCACCGGTAACCGGCCGCACGGCACGTAAGGCGCTGAGGATGCGTTGGCCGGGGCGGCCATCGGCCGGTTGCAGACCCAGCCGGGTCTGCTCGACCTGAATGGCACACCGGGTGGCGGTGCCGACCATGCCGTCGGCCTCGCCGATCAGATGACCGCGGGCGAGCAGCAACTGCTGCAGTTCGCGTCGCTCTGAGCGGCCCAGACCGGGGTCGTCGGTCGGCCAGGCTCCGATCAGGCCGGCGCCACCGCGCAGGCGGTCGGCAAGCAAAGCGATCGACAGCGCGTAGCTTTCGGCTGCGTTGTAGGCGTAGATCGCGTCGTAGTTGCGCAATACCAGAAACGCCGGGCCGGTTGCGCCGGCCGGCAGCAGCAAGGCGGCCGGGGTCTCGGCAGGCAGACCGCTCGGCGCCAGCGCTTTGCCATCGGTGCCGAGCAGGCCGGCGTTTTGCCATGCCTGTAACGGTTGGCGCCGGGTGCGACCGGCCTTGCTGGCATCGAAACCGGCGGGCAGATGCACTTCCATGCCCCAGGCGCGCGCGCGCTCCCAGCCAGCCTTGACCAGATAGTTGGCGGTGGAGGCCAGCGCGTCGGGAATGCTGGCGACCAGATCGCGGCGGCCGTCGCCGTCGCCGTCCACCGCGATGCGGGCGTAGGTCGAGGGCATGAACTGGGTCTGCCCGAACGCGCCGGCCCAGGAGCCGGTCAAGCCGCCCGGGTACAGGTCGCCTTGTTGCAGCAAGCTGAGCAAGGCGAGGAATTCGCTGCGAAAGAAGAGTTGGCGGCGGCCTTCGCACGACAGCGTGGCCAGCGACACCAGCAGCGGGCGCTTGCCGGTGACGCGACCGTAGTCGCTCTCTACGCCCCACACCGCCACGATGGTAGCCGGGTCGACGCCGGTCTGCTCGGACAGTCGGGTGAGCAGGTCACGATGGGTAACCAGCATTGCTTGGCCATCGGTCACGCGCTGGCTGTCGACCAGACTGGCGAGGTAGTCCCAGATCGGGGTGGTGAACTCGGGCTGCGCATCCAGCAGCGGCAATACGCTGGGATCGGGCGCCAGATCGGCGGTAAAACGCTGGAAGCTGGCGGCCTCCACACCCTTGGTGGCAGCCTGGATCTGCAGGCCAGCCAGGCAGCGGTCGAAGGCCGGATCGGCGCAGGCGACCAGCGGCGGCATTCCAATCAGGAAAGGCAATACGCGCCGAGGCAGCGTCATAGGGCGGTGGCCGGCGTGGAGGGAGGTCATGCGGCGCAGCGCTCCTGTCGCGGCAAGTCGAGCCGGGAGCATAGCCAATCTGGCCGGTTGGAGGCGTGCAGGTGAGGGTGACGCTGCGACGCCGTGGGCCGCTGCACGTGATCGGGCGTCGAACGCGTAGCTTGGCGGAAATGCCGAGGGCGGGCTCATCTGATTGGAGCGTTTGAGACCAAGCGGCGAACTCGTGCGGGTGGCCCGACCGATGCGCAGCGAATGGACATGATCGAGCGCTTCCAAAAGTACATGACGAATGGCCAGCAGGCTGGCATCAATGATCGTGCGCGAAGGTGTGCAGCACCGATTCGGCCTGCCTGCTGGCGGCACAGGCCATCGGACAGGCGCGCTTAGCTGCCGTCGCCGCTGATGCCCGTGAGCAGCGACAACGTGGGTGTCGAGGGGCTGGCGTCGGCGACGCGGCGGATGCGTGCGGGGCGCGGGGCGTCGTGGCGCGGGCCGAACCAGATCATTGCGCTGGCCAGGCAGGCCGGCAGCACGATCGCAAAAACGGCCACCGCCAGGAGCACCCATTGCCAGAGATTGAAGGTTGCCATGATCCGTGTCCGCCCCTGCGGCGAAGTTCGCAAGCGCGACAAGCTTCCGGGATCGGCTGCGAACGTGGCGTCGACAAACCGCATGCAGCGCTGTCGTTGGGCGGGCTGTACGGCTTCACGGGCTGCGCTCTGGCGGTCGGGATCGGCCGGGTCTGACTGGATCACGCGCCAGCCACGCCCGCCGGTCGGCCGGCACCATGGCGTGACGCCATCCTGTTTCGAGCCCGAACGATGCTCAGCGCGCGTCGAGGTAGTACCAGTGCCCATCTTCGCGCACGAAGCGGCTGTGTTCGGTCATGCGTACCGCGCTGCCACCGCCGATGCGATAGCGGGCCAGGAACACGACTTCGGCGGTGTCGGCGCCAGTGACGATGGCGCGCTGCACGGTCAGACCGAGCCAGGTGGTGCGGCCGCCCTCGTCCAGCGACAGTTCGGGCGGGCGCGTGGATGGATGCCAGCTTGCGAGCAGGTAGCCCACATCGCGGCGCACGTAGGCGCTGTAGCGCGCGCGCATCAGGGTTTGGGCATCGGGCGCAGCGGCACCGGCGTGGTACTTGCCGCAGCACTGGGCGTAATCGCCGGTGAGATCGCAGGGACAGGGTTCGGTGGGTGCAGGGTTCGGCATGAGGCGATTGTGCCTGAGGGGATTGGGGATTGACGAGGCAGCAAGCAAGCGTCGACGGGTTACTCGGTCGGAGCAGACAGGCGCATTTTCAATGCCAGGCAAGCTTGGCACTTCTCCATCCGCCGCTGCTCTACGCACGCGCTATGTCGGTGCGGCCGCTATGCTGTCGCCCCGTCGTGCGGAGCGTGGCCTTGCTGGAATTGATTCCCACCCAATTGCCGTGGCTGCTGTGCATCGCGTTTGTCGCCGGGCTGGTGGATGCGGCGGTCGGCGGCGGTGGCTTGATCCAGCTGCCGGGGTTGTTTGCCACCTTGCCGCAGCAGGCGCCGTCGCTGATTCTGGGCACCAACAAGTTCAGCGCGATGTTCGGCACCGGCGCCTCGGCATGGCGGTATGCAGGCAATGTGCGCTTTCCGTGGCGGCCGGTACTGTACGCGACCGTGGCGGCATTTACGTTTTCGTTTCTAGGCGCGACCGCGGTCAGCCTGATGCCCAGGCAGGCGGTGCGGCCACTGATCCTGGCGCTGTTGATCGCGATGCTGATCTACACGCTGATCAAGAAGGATTTCGGTGCGCTGCATCGCCCGCGCGCGATCGGTCGACGCGAACTGGCTACTGCGCTGGCGATGGGCGCGGCGATCGGGTTCTACGACGGGTTCTTCGGTCCGGGCACCGGCAGCTTTCTGATCTTTTTGTTCATCCGCTTTTTGGGGCTGGATTTTCTGCGTGCTTCGGCCGCGGCCAAGGTGGTGAATTTAGCCACCAACGTCGCGGCGCTGTCGTTCTTCCTGCCCAGCGGCCAGGTGATGTTGGCGATAGGCATTCCGATGGCGGTGGCCAACGTGGCCGGCGCAGTCGCGGGGACGCGGATGGCACTGCGCGGCGGCACACCGCTGATCCGCACGTTGTTCCTGGTGCTGGTGGTCGTGCTGATCGGCAAGATGGGATGGGATCTGCTGCGCTGAGCGCGTGCACACACGCGTGTGCTCGATGGGTAAGCCAATCATGCAATGCAATTTATTTAGCCGCGCTAGACATCTCATGCTCAATATCGATCGCGCACCTGCACGACGACCGCTCAATCGGCCAAGGCGGCCTGGATGCACGGCCAGGCGTAGTCCCAGGCGATACGCTCCTGCTCCAGGCGAGGAGAAGGCCCGAACCGGCCGCTGCGCAGCCCTGCGTACAGGCGCTGCTCCTCGTCGTTGAGCGCATCCAGGCGCTGCGCCCGATGCTGTTTGCATTCGTGCCCCCACAGGGAACGCGGGGTAGCCTTCAGAGTGGCCTGATCCATCAACACAGCGACGGTCGGTGGCGCATACGTGCGCAGGCGATGCAGGATCGCCAGGCCGTGGGTGTCGATGTCGCCCCAGTAATACAGCGGCAACACGCGTAGCCAGTCGATGCTGCGCACTACTCGATGGCGTAGCCGCGCGCCGGCGGGCGCCGCGCGGCGATCTGCGCGATCGGTGCGGTGATGTCTTCCAACCCACCCACGTGTTGACGCAGCGCCGGATCGAGCAAGCGCAGGCGCACGCGATCCGGCGCTGCGCGCAGCCCAGAAAGGCTGGCCAAGCTGCGCGGCCCGGCGATGCCGCGCAGGCCTCGCCAAGCGCGGCAGCGGCTTGGGCCGCATCGTCCAGCACCCAAACTTGCGGTGGACGTTGCGGCCCCAGTTGCGGCCAGGCCACCTCGCGATAGTCCACACGGCCCGGCAGTTCATTGCGGTTCCAGCTCTGCAGCCAGTGGCCGAAGGCGTCGAACCTTGCGATGGCCTGGGCCTGGGTCGGCACCCGCAGCGAGATGGGTTGCGGCGTGCCCTCGCCGATCGGCCACTGCCCGCGTGCGCGCTGCCATTGCCCGCGCAAGGCGTGCAGCGCGGCGGCAGGCAGCAGCATGGGCGAGGCTGCGGCCATCAGGGTGCGTTTGCGGCGGCGCGCTTGCGACGCGCGTGCGCACTACGCGTGAGGGCATCCGCTGCCGGCACGCATGCACTACGCACCAGGCCCAGCGCTGCAAAGGCGCACTGCACGCGGCCTGCACCGGTCATGGGGTGGCCGGTGCGAGGCCGTCGTCGGCAGACGGCTCGACCGCCGCCGCCGCAGGGACAGGGGCAGGCACTGCGCTGCGCGAGCGCTCGCGCAGCTTGAGCCGGCGTGCCTGTTCGTCGTATTCGATCACAGGCCGTTGAAGGTGCCCCAGTTGTGGACCTGCAGGCGGCGCATGCGGAACTGCTGCAGGCGCGGGTCGGGCAGATCGTCGGCAAACAGGCTGGCAGGCGTGGAAGAAGAATTCATTGCGACAGTTTAGGCCGTGTCATGCATCTGAGAAGCAGCGCGGTGTTCGTCGGCAAACCTCGATCGACGTTGCCTAGCGCGGGCTTAGAGCGGCTAAAAAATGTAGCGAGCAGTCGCCAGGTGGGTGCGGGCGGCGCGGAGGAACCGCGGCGATAGGAGTGGTACATGCCGATTCCGAGCACCGGCCGCGCCCGCCTGGCGGTGAGCGCAGTCGTTTCGTCAGCCACTCTTAGCCGCTGCAAGCGCCGACACCGTGCCCGATAGCCGGCACTTGCAGATGTGCGTCATCGCACGGCGATGCTAGGACTGGCCCACCTCGACGACGCTACCGGGCTGCTCGCGCAATTGGCGATAAACCTGCGCCAGCGCGGACACGGCCTCTGCGGAGAACAGCAGCTTGAGCGTCGGCGAGACCTCATAGCGATTGTCGTCGCCGCGCAGGCGGGTAAGCACGTGGTTATCCTTCATTTTCTGGATGGCGTTGCCGACCCGGCGCATGAAGCCGGCGCGGTCGGTGGACAGGTTTTTCTCGTACACCGCCAGTGCTTCGCTCAGCGCTGCGTCCTCGACCACCGCACGCACGCCGCGCGCATCGGCTTCGGTCAGTTGCTGGCGCAGATGCAGCAACAGCACTGAGTCGATGAAGGTCAGCGGCGAAGAACGCAACAGCACCGGCGCTTCCAACTCGCCGGTCTCGGCCTGACGGGTGAACGCGACGCCGGCTTGGCGGTCCAGCACCAACTCAAGGAACAGGTCGGCCAGACTGCTGCGCACGGCCGCTTCATGTCGCAGCAACGCCGGCCACAACGTGCTGTGGCGCTGCACGTCCACGCTGGGCCCGCTGAGCAGCTGGCACAAACGCGTCGGGCATCTGGCGCAAGCCGGCCGCTGTCGCCAGGGAACAGACCGGTGCCGGTGTCCGCACCGCTGCCTGCAAGATCATCAGCATGGTCGGCCTGTGCCTGATCGTCTGCCGCGGCGTTGTCAGCCTGCCAATTCATTGCGTTTCTCCTGGCTAAACCACACTAACGGGATACGCGCGCGCCGCCATTGACCATCGCTGCCGCGCCATTGCGCGGTCTCGCTTTGGTGTGCGTCGACCTGACCATGCCGCGTGCCCAGCGACAAATAGCCGATCACGCTGCCCAGGCCCTGCTCGGCATACCGCTGCGCCAGCACCTGGGCGATCGACAGCTGCGCGTGATCGCCCAACAGCGCGTACAGGTTGCGGCGCAAACTGCGGAAATCGATCTCCGACTGCGCGACCAGATCGCCCACGCTGTCCAGCGAAATGGTGGCCGCATCGTTGCGCTGGATGCTGCCATCGACCTGCGCCTGACGCGGATCGTGCAGGCGCCATTGCGACAACGAGCGCAGCCGGCTGGTGGTCAGGCTGAGATCGCACCCGATCAGGTGCTGCGCGCGCAGGTGATCGCGCAGGCCAAGCGCTTCGGCCTGGGCCTGCTTGAGCAACCGATTGAGCCGGCGCTGTTCCAGATAACCGCGGCTCTGCACGAAGCCGCGCAGGCTGCGCGCGAAATGCTGCATCACATCGTGCACCTGTCCGCCGCGTTCGAGCATGGTGCCGGTAAGCCCGCGCAGGAAACTGCGCTCGCGGCGATCGAGCTTGCGCGCGAAGGCGCGCCCCAGCACCGTCTCCAGCGCCGCATCCAGCTGCGCACTTTGTTCGACATCGTTGAGCAAGGCCCAGAAGGCCTGAAAACTACGCCCGGCCTCGCTGTCGCCGATCACGTCAACACCCTCGAACAGCTTGGTCAGCACATCGCCGCGTTCGCCCTCGTCGTCGATGATGCGCTCGCGAAACTGCCGATTGAGCTGCTCGAAATCATCGCGCACGCGGCGGAAGTCCTCGGTCAGCTCGTCGGCCAGCGCAATCACTTGGCGCGCGCGCTCCAGTGCCCGCTTGCCGTCCAACGAAGCGGCCTTGCCGGAGGACACGCGTGCGATTTCCGCATCGATGCGATCGCGTTCGTCGCGCAGCGCCGACAACCGGGCATGAGGGTTGGTCTCGGTCAGCGCGGCCAGTTGCGACAACTGTTGCATCACCAACGCCAGGCGGCTTTCGGTGGCGGCGCCACGGGCGTGCTCCAGACCATCGGCAAAGCGAATCGCCTGTATGGCCTGGTTGGACAGTTCGTATTGCTCTTGCTGTGCGCCCTCGGGCAGACGCCGTTCCAGCCAGCCTTGGGTCAACCAATGCGCGATATAGGCCTGTGCGGTACGTGGCAGTTCGCGCGAAAGCTGATCGACTTCAGTTCGTCGAGCATGCGTTGCAGGCGCTCGTGCAGCACTGATGCCGCCAAGCACCGCTCGCTATCGAGCAATAGCGTCTGCAGCAGACCGATCACTTCCGGCGCCTGGTCGGCCGCGAGCAGTTTCCACAGTGGCTGCTCACGCAGCGTGCGATAGCGGGCGATGCGTGCGCGCTGTTTCATGCCGGTGCGCGGCCGTCCGGCTCATTGATCAGCCGCTGCATCACACAGGCACATCCAACGCTTCGAAGCGCGCTTGGCGCAAGTCAGACATCCTCGACATGGCTGCATACCGTGGCGGCGCGCATTGGGCGATACGCCGTGGTGGTTGTGCCATGCCGGGCTTGCCGGTCAGGCCGTAAGAAGTGCCTTGATCCATCGAGTGCATCTGCATGCGGTTTCTTGCAACCGACGTTCTTAGAGCGGTTTTCGACGCAATCCATCCGCCGCTCAAACGCCCTGATTGCCTCAACGCTTGCCCGCCACTTCGATGAACTGCAGGAATTCGGCACGGGTGCGGGCGTCTTCGCGGAAGCTGCCCAACATCTTGGAGGTCACCATGCTGACGCCGCGCTTGTGGATGCCGCGGGTGGTCATGCACTCGTGCGCGCCCACCACCACCACGCCCACGCCGCGCGGTTGCAACACTTCCTGGATGCACTGGGCAATCTGCGCGGTCATCTTTTCCTGCACCTGGAAGCGGCGCGCATAGCTTTCCACCACGCGGGCCAGTTTGCTGATGCCGACCACTTTGCCGCGCGGCAGATAGCCCACGTGCACCTTGCCGATGATCGGCGCCATGTGGTGCTCGCAGTGGCTTTCGTAGGAGATGTCGCGCAGCACGATCAGTTCGTCGTAGGAGGCCACTTCTTCGAAGGTGCGTTCCAGATAGGCGCGCGGTTCCTCGCGATAACCGCTGAACCAGTCGCCATAGGCTTCGGCCACCCGACGCGGGGTGTCCAGCAGACCCTCGCGGGCCGGATCTTCGCCAGCCCAGCGCAGCAGGGTGCGCACGGCATCTTCGGCTTGGGCCTGGGTAACAGAGGAATCGGGCTGGTCGTGGCTCATGCTTAGGTGCACCCAAAAGAGGACAAACATGGTACCCGAGGACAAGCCGGCCGCCCCAGTGGCGGTTGCGCCAGCTTGCGCAGGTTCAGTGACTAAGAGCGGCTGACAAACCTACTGCGCTCACCGCCAGGTGGGCACGGCCACTGACTCCCTCTCCAATGGAGAAGGAACAGCGAATGAAGCCCGCGATTGTTTCGATACCCTCACCGCTTGCGCTGATGCATCGCCGCTTCATCATCAAGCCAATTGCTGCCCTTGTTGGTCAGGAAGAACAGGTAGACCACCAACGACACCGCAATCACCGCCGTCGCATAGATCACGAACGCATTCACGTGACTGGTCTTCAACGCGGCCTGATACAGCAGCGGCGCAGTACCGCCGAACGCCGAATTCGCCAGCGCATACCCCAAACCAACGCCCAGTGCGCGCACGTGGGTGGGGAACAATTCCGCCTTCACCACCGCATTGATCGATGTGTAGCCAGTCAGGATTACAAAGCCCACGGTGAGGATCGCAAAGGCGGTCAGCCAATCGGTTTGCTTGGGCAGCTCCATCACCAGGAACCAGGTGTAGAGCACGCCGCCCACGCCGAAGAACACCAGCAAGGTCTTGCGGCCCAGGATGTCCGAGAACCAGCCACCGATCGGCTGCATCAGCATCAACACGGTCAGCGCAACCAGGTTGATGATGGTGCCTGCCATCACGTCGCCACCGGCGAATGCGGTCTGGATCATCTTCGGGCCCGTCACCGAATAGGTATAGAACGCGATCGTGCCGCCAGCGGTGATCAGGAAGCACAACAGCAGCGGACGCCACTGATTGACGAACAACTCGCGCATCGAACCGGACGCCTTGGCCTTGCCGGTACGCGAGTCGGCGATGGATTGCAAGCTCAGCGATTCGTCCATGGTCCGGCGCAGCCAGAACACCACCAGCGCACCGATGCCACCCAGCCCGAACGCCACGCGCCAGCCCCATTCGGAAATCTGCGGCACCTCGAAGAAATGCAGCATCACCAGCAACGTGGCCTGCGCCAACACATGCCCACCAACCAGCGTGACGTAATGAAATGACGACAAAAACCCGCGTCGGCCCGGAATCGCCGCTTCGGACATGTACGTCGCACTGGTGCCGTATTCGCCCCCAGTCGCAAAGCCCTGCAGCAGGCGCGCCAGCAACAGGATGATCGGCGCAGCGATACCGATCGTCGACCCGGTCGGCGTGATCGCGACGACGAACGAACACAGCGCCATCATCGACACCGAAACCGTCAATGCCAGACGACGGCCGTAACGGTCGGCGACGCGGCCGAAGTACCACGCACCGATCGGCCGCATCAAAAAGGTCATCGCAAAGATCGCCCACACAAACATCGTGGCGTTCTTGTCTTCCTTGGAGAAAAACTGCGATTCGAAGTAGACCGCAAACACCGAGTAGACGTAGACGTCGTACCACTCGATCAGATTGCCGGCCGACCCCTTGAGCGTGTTGGACACCGAGCGGCGAAGGCTACCGGGAGCTGCGCCAGAACCGGCGGCGATCGGAAACGATGGGGGTGCGCTCATGCAATCAGAAACTCACGGGTGGACATGGCCGAAGTATAGGTGCGCGCTTGTATGACGCATGTAAGCATTTCGGAGCATAGAGCTGTGTTGTAAGCGGGCTTGGCGCAGTTTCTTCAGCCCGCTTTTGGCTAACAGCGGCTAACGAAACATAGCGAGCAGTCGTCAGGTGGGTGCGGACGGCGCGTAGGAACCGGAGTGTACGGGTGGTACATGCCGATTCCGAGCACTGGCGGTGAGCGCAGTCGTTTTGTTAGCCGCTCTTAGGTGCAGCAAGCCAGGAGCTGTACATGCCGGCCGATCGAGATCGAGGCAGCACACAGGTCGCTTGTCGCAGCCAGCATGGCGCTGGCGCTGGTGATGCGCTTGACCGGCGTTTCGGCTTTTTTGCCTGACCCACCGCCGATCACCGTGCAATTCGAAGGTAGAGATTCCGACCTTTCACGGTGCCAGGGAATTGGATTGGGATCCGTCATTTCGAGCTCATTCTTCACGGGTTTTCCATGCCAGTGCACGGTGGGGTCGCTCCACGTTATAGAAGCGTCGCCACCCTTCAATGTCACCTTGATCGCTGCGTACGCGTCGCTGGGCTGCGAGATCGACATCAACATCTTTACAACGCACGGCGCATGCACCGCAACGGTATGCTGTTTTTCCTGGCAGATAATGGCGTGTGGCTCACCGCGCACCTTCCGGCAGCGTTGTTCCTGCCGCAGGCATCCACTTGACGAACGCTGACGACGGCTTGACGGCTCAGCCTATTGCCCGTGCCGCAGCCCACCGGTCATTCGCTCTTGATCTTACTGCCCAGCCATTTCAAGAAACTCTTGGGCGCTGGCTTCTCAAGGCTCTTTGCTTGCCGTAAGCGTCTCTTGTTGTTTACCTCAACCTCCACTGCCTCTTCGTATCGCGCCCTCGTGTTCTCAAGAAAACGATCTGATGTTGGCGGTGTGGGCCCTTGCGCGAACTCGAAATGCTCCAGATTCGGCGACGCCCGCCTTGACGCGTCCTCAAAATAATCCCGAACTTGCGGAGCTGATGTTGGTAAGCCCTGAGACGACTCCGAATCTGGCGCAGCAGACTTTGACGCCTCTCGAAAACGAGACACGAGCGCTACTAACGACTCAGGCATTTCCCGCGGCCTGCGAAGCCTACGGATATCGTTATCCTGATATTTTCGAAGCAAGTGATCCTCCATATGTTCCATGAGTTTTACTTTTTCTAAAAATTTTTCCTTTTCGGAGCTAGTAGCGATGCTTGGATTTTCAGTTCCTTGACTGAGCGCGTTACTGGCGTCAGGATTTTCAACACCATCCATGAGCGTGAGTTTATCAAATATTCCGATGCCGAGCAGATCGTTTTTTTCGGAAAATAAATTGAAAATATGCCGCTTATGCGATTCATCGATATTCTGCCATAAAAGGTTTTTTGGGTTGGCGTCATGCGCCCAGGGTATCGAGAGCTCATCACCTGGCTTCCCGATGTCGCCTTGTTCTGCTTTGCCGCTTTCTTCCTCAATGGTCGCAAGTCGTTTGGGCGCAATTGTATTTTCTTTCGTCTCGTCGAGCTCTTCGATTTCGCTGCGTGTGCCGCTGCCACCGACGTCTTCGACATGCATATGAACATGTGAAGCAGGCTTGTCTATGGCATCAGTGAAAGCAGCGAGTGGCGCATCAGCTTCGTGCATCTCTTTTGTTTCTTTGAACAGCTCTTCCAGCGTTTTGCGTTTTCTTGTTACCTGCGCGCCGCTTACCGAGCTTTGGCCACGCGTTGCCAGCCTAGCCGGCGTTTCAGCAGGCATTTCACTCGCCAGGTAGAATGAATGGGCGGCGGCCCTCCTGTAAGAAGCCGATCCGGCATCGGAATTGCGCTGCTCTGACCTTCCATCCCCAACGTTGGGAATGGCTTTATTCGACATCCTGCCATCAGACTTGATACTGATTTTCCGTGGCGGGTTTGCCACAGAATTGAAGCATAAGCTATTCAATAAAAATTTCTCTGGCTTGAAGCTGGGTTTCTGGGATGTTTTCCGGTTAGGAGGCCTGCGCGCAAGCGGGCTCTCAGGGTCCGGGCCCCGATTGATCGACGGCCGGTGCGCATCCACAGTCGTGTCGCTCGGGCCTTGGGCAACAGGTTTGGGCTGCTGTTTATGAAAGTTTGATATGAATGGCAACTTCAAGGTAGTACCTCATCCGGATCGGCGACCAGAGCACTTACAATGCCTGGCGGATTGACAAAAGTTATGAGCAGTTCCTCGTGACGGAAGTCTTAACCGAGTCCAGTGCTCTCTGGTCTGCGCGCAAACCGCGTCATGGCATCTGCGAATAACTCGCGGCAGACACTGCTGCGTTTGCGCGTCATCCTAAAAAGCGGTAATGCGCATAACACCGGGTTGGCCATTTGCGCTTTGCCTCGATGGCCTCGCTCGCCGCTCGAAAGCCCATGATTTACTGGATCAGGCGCTGCCTGATGCGAGCGACAAGATGCTTGCCACCATGCCAGTGTCCGGCCGGCCGTGAACCGCAGCTCCGGGCCGGGGTTTCTGGATAATTTTTGGTGTAGGTATTTCATGGCGCTAATTATTGTTATTGCGACGAATTTATTGTTGCCTCCAACGTCTCACGGACTGCACCGTCAATTCGCGGCAGAAGGCGAAACGCTAGAGCCTTGTGCGAACAACTCAGCCGACGCGCGGCGCGAGTTACTTCAAACTTTGGGATTTGTTTAGTTTTATTGTGGGGTTGTTTTTTAGGCGTATGCAGTTGTGTAGAACGTATTGATCTGTGCAGCCGGGCAACTACCCGGACTTTCTCGCTACGCATCGCACTGCGGCGGCGACCTTCGACCAGCGGCTACGCCAAGTCAGCAGATAGGAGTGGCTAACAAAACGGCTGCGCTCACCGCCAGATGGGCACGGCCGGTGCTCGGAATCGGCATGTACCACCCCTATTCACTGCGGTTCCTCCGCGCCGCCCGCACCCATCTGGCGACTGCTCGCTACATTTTTTAGCCGCTCTAAAGCGCTCCCGAAAAATTAATGGCGACCACTGCCCGTATTCAGGCGCGCAAGCCGGGATCGTACTGAACCTGCGCCGGCCTGACGGCCTGAGCCGTCGGGAAAGTCTGCAACCGCGGCAGCGACGCGCCGGAGACGCTGCTTGCCGATTTTCACTGACATGCGTTGGTGAAGGAATTGGCATGTCCGGCGCACGCACAAGGAAAGCCGCCTGACGCCGCCACACTCCCGCACCCGCCGCACTTACCGGCAGGTAGCCACGAATGCATGCGCCAAGCGAACCGGTAGACTCACCGGCACAGATCCGCCACCGCAGTGCCATGTCCGCCATCAAGCAAGAAGCTCACGCGCTGATCGACAGGCTGCCCGAAACGGCCAGCTGGCAGGATGTGGTGCGCGTGGCGGACACCGCCAGGTTTGAGGCCGCCGTACTGGACGGCATTGCCGCAGCGGATCAGGGCGCCTTTGCCGCTGCGGCACAGGTGACGGCACTGTTCGCTAGATGGGGCGTTGATGTTGCGGCGTGACTGGACCGTCCCGGCCGCCACGCAGCTTGCACATGCCCAGGATCACTACCACGCGCTCAACCCGACCGCCGCCGCCGCGATGGCGCGGCAGATACTGGAAGCCACCCGCACCCTAGCCGAGCAACCCGGTCGCGGTCGCGCCGGCCGGGTCGCCGGCACCCGCGAATGGGTGGTCAAGCAAACGCCCTACGTGCTGGTCTACCGCGTGCGCGACGACGCGCTGCAACTACTGCACGTCCAGCTCGACGCCCAGAGCTGGCTGCCGCCCACCGAACCGACGATCGAACGCTTCGAGCCCTGGATCGCCTCCCTGATCAGCGCGCTGCTGCATGTGCTGATGCTGCTGATCCTGCTGTCGGCCTCCACGCCCACAATGACCCCGCCGCAGGGCTCGGCCAGCGGTGGCCGCACCAAGGTGGATTTCGTCGGCGACACCGGCCGGCCCGAGCCATCCACGCCCTCGCCGATGCCGACCCCGCCGTCGCAAAAGCGCGCCCCGGAGCAGCCGCCGCCGGCCGCCTCGCCGGTGCAGTCCACCCTGGTCAAGACCGCCAAGAACCCGACCCCGCCCGCAGGCAACACCCGGCGCGGTGGACTGGTCGAGCAACGCCAGACGCAACCCGTGCAGCGCCCCACCCCGCCGCAACCGCCGGCAGAACCGTCATCGCCGCCGCAGCGCCGCGCCGAAACCTGGACCGGCCGCCCACCGGGCATGCTCGAAGAAGAAGCCGACGCCACCGAAGACGGCCTATCCAACGCGCCCACCATCAGCGAAGGCCGCCGCCGCGACCGCAACAACGCCCAACCCAGCATGGATGTGGGCGGCTACCAGGTGTATTACGAAGTGCGCAGCGAAACCCAGCTACGCAACTGGCGCGACCAGGGCATGAAAGAAGTGGCCATCGTCCTGCCCGGCACCCAATACCGCATGGTCTGCCTACTGGAAGTCGCTCTCAAACGCGGCTCCAGCAAATGCCGCCTGCTGCCGCCGGACTCCCCGGAACTTAAAAACATCGGCGATGCCCGCGAGGTCATCAACATGATGGAGGTCTACAAGCAGGGCGAACCGGTATGGCGTGGGCCTGGGCCGTATCGGTGAGTGTGGAACTAGGTGATACGCTCAGGGTTCCGTAGACACTCAGGACCCTCGTCGCGCGTAGCCCCGTTCGAACTCTACAGGGGACAGGTCGCCAGTTGAACCATGGCGGCGTTTTGGGTTGTAGAACATCTCGATATAGTCGAATGTGTCGGCGTGTGCGGCGTCTTTGGTGGAATAGACTCGCCGCCTGATCCGCTCGCGTTTGAGCAGACCGAAGAAGCCCTCCACCGGTGCATTGTCGTGGCAGTTGCCTCGCCGACTCATGCTGCATACCAAGCCATGGGATGCCAGGAAACTCTGCCAGTCATCGCTGGTGTAGACCGATCCTTGGTCCGAGTGAACCAGACAGCAGGATGCGGGTTTGCGCCGCCAGACCGCCGACAACAGGGCCTGCACGACCAACTCGGTATCGGCCCCATCGCGCATCGCCCAGCCGACGACCTGCCTGGAAAACTACACGCGGCCTTCAGACGCCGAACCTCGGCGCTCTGATCCAACTCGACGCGCTGCACCACGCCAGGCTTACCGAACCTGCGCAGCCAGGCGTACAAGCTGTGCGTGGTGACCCCCAGCCGCTCGGCGACCTTGAACCCGCGGTCGGTCACTTGACGGACCGCCTCGATCTTCAACTCATCCGTATACCGCTTGCTACGCATGGACACCTCCGAATCAGCCATTTTCTATGGCCTTGAGATGTCTAGGAAACTCTGCGCGTATCAACATGCCGATTCCGAGCACCGGCCGCGCCCGCTTGGTGGCGGCGCATTAGTTTGTTAGCAACTCTCAATCGTATGAGAACGATGACACGCGGCTTCAACGCAACAACGCAACCGCCCCCAACGCATCCACTACTAGCCCGAACACAATCTGCCGCAACAAGCGCGCCTCACCAGGATCTACCGCATGTGTGGCGCCTTGCTCATAGGTCTGCAGCACCGCGTGTGATTCCCGCCTGATCGCGATCGCCAGTTCATCCAGATGCCGCAATGCCAGCTTTCGCGGCACCCCAATGGAGTCGCCGAATGCGGCGACATCATCGCGACCGATGGCGGCGTAACGGCGAGTATTGCCCATTGGGAAAACCAATTCGTCCAAGCCCCAATCGGGAGCCTTGTAGACGCTGGTGCTGAGCAAATCGTAGTGCGGGGCGAGTTCCCAACCGTTGGCGCTGCGCAGGAAGCTCAGGTTCTTGAGGTGGGCGTCGCTGTTGCCGATGAAGAAGTTGAACAATTGCCAGCGCAGCAGCGCGATGCGGGTGGCCGCGGGCATGCGGCTGATGCGTTCGAGCGCACGCAAGGTGTCGCTGCTGGCCTGTTGGTATTTGTACAGGCGATCCAGCGAGAGCAATTGGCAGCCGTCCAGCGCGTAGCGGCGCTGAGCCTGGAGCCCATCGCCAAGGCGGTCGAAGCGGCGGACCAGATACACCGGTTCCGGCACGCGGCGCATGGCCACCTGAGGCACGGGCAGTCCGCAGGCAGCGGCCAGCCGCATGCAGAACCATTCGTTGACGGCGCTATGCGGGTAGTCGTCCACATGTTCGTGGTCCGGCTTGAGGATGTGGGTGGACGCGGCCGTGCCCACCGGCTCCCACAGCTGCGCGTCATCCAGCAGCACCGCCAGCTTGTGCTGGGCGCCTGCCAGCGACATGCGCTTGGGTGCGCCATGGGTCAGCGGCTGCCGAGGCAAGGCGCCAATACGCTCGGAGAGATCCGCATCGGTCAACGGCTGCAGCGCAGGCGGCGGCAGTTGCTGACCTGGTCGCAGTAAGGTCAACGCGCCTGCCGATTCCGGGCCGAAGCGCTGCAACAGGCCGAAGGCATCCGCCGCGTCGATGCCAGCATCGCTAGCGATCAGCCGACGCCCGCCTTCTTCGGGCAGCAGATTGTCGAAGAACCACTGCACCGGGCGGTGACTGCCACCATCGACGATCTCCCCCGCGCTGCGCGGTAATGCGGGAGAGAGATCGAAGCCGTCCATGCGCCACGCCGGGTCATACGCGAGCACCCACAGGTTGTCCTGCTCGCGCAGCTCGCCGACGCGGCAGTCTTCCAGCCACAGCTCCAGGCTGCGTGGCGTGTCGGCATTGCTCATTTGGGCTGCTCGGCCACTGGGGCCGCCAGCTCCAGCGGCAGGTCCAGCTGGACCTGGATGCCCAATTGCCGCAACACCTCGAACACCCGACCCAATTGCACGGTGTCTTTGCCGCGCTCGACATTGCCAAGCACCACATGGCTGGTGCCGGCCAGCGCAGCCAGGTCGTCCTGCCGTAGGCCTTGTGCTTTACGCACAGCGCGGACATACGCACCGATGTCGGATGCTTGGCTTATCGGGACTCGCATAAAATGACCCAATCTAAAGCAGGCTTTAGGTTATCGCGGCAATTCGGCGACAGCAAGTCTAATCTAAAGCAGACGTTAGATCGGTTGCCCGTTACGCCCGCACCGTGCTGAAACTAATGTTTGCTTTAGTTTTTAACCCTTACCTACTGCCACTATGGAGGCGCGCAAAGCAGCGCACGTCCTTACCCATTGAATGGCCGCAAGACACAAGATGCGTTGACCTGCCCCACTTCACGTTGTCGCTTGCGCTGCTCACGACGCCAGCCGGATCGGTGTCGCGTCCGATGGATGGTCGTCATCCCCATAGGCAGATCGGTTACGTTGACCAGATACCGTAACTGAGGCATGCGCTCAGCCGGGAACTGGCTACAGTCTGCGCAGGGCGTGTGCGCCCACTCCATCCACCTGCACTTCAAAGGATCTGCATGTTCCTGCATCGTTTTGCCCCGCGCGTGGGCCTGACCATTGGCCTGCTGTGCGTTTGCTGCGCGCATGCCGCCGAACCGGCACCGCCTCATCGTCTGCTACGCGTCACGCTGGACGGGGCGAGCGATCAGCCCACGTCCGGTCGCCTGCTGGTCTTCGCCACCTTGGCCAAGGACGCTCAGGCCGCGGCCAAAGGCGGCAAGGTCGAGGAGGTGAACGCGAACCCGTTCCGCCCGACAGCGGTGGCCGTGGCGGCGCAGGAAGTGACCGCATTCAAGCCAGGCGACAGTGTCCAGATCGACCTGGACAACATCGCCTTCCCCAGTGCGTTTTCGGCGCTGCCCGCCGGCGACTATCTGCTGCAGGCGGTGCTGGATCCGGACCACAGCTACGGCTATGACGACCGCGATGACAGCGATCTGGTGAGCGCCGTCACCCCGGTGAGGCTGGGCAAGGGCACATCGCTGCCCACGCTGACACTCACCAAGCAGGTACCGGACTCGGACGACCCGTGGGAGGTGTCGCCGCGAGCGCCGCAGGCATTGCGCGATGCTATCCCCGACGCCAAGCTGCACAGTGCCGATGCCTCGATGGTCAGCCCATCGCTGAGCGCCTTCTGGGGCCGGCCGACTTCCCTCCGCGCACGCGTGCTGACCCCGCCGGGCTACGACTCCAAGGCAGCCACGCGCTATCCCACCGTGTATGTCACGCATGCGTTCAGCGGCAACTACAACCGGTTTGCCGGCAGCATCGCGGCGACCTGGAGCGCGATGGCGGCCAAGCAGATGCCGCCGATGATCTGGGTCTTCCTGGACCAGGCCACGCCCACCGGCACCCATGAGTTCGCCGACTCGGTCAACAACGGCCCCTGGGGCACCGCGCTGACCGAAGAGCTGATCCCCGCGCTGGAGCGGCAATACAAGATGGACGGCAACGCCAAGGGCCGGTTCTTGACCGGGCATTCGTCCGGCGGCTGGGCGACGCTGTGGCTGCAAACGCGCTATCCCAAGCTCTTTGGTGGTACCTGGTCCACCTCGCCCGATCCGAGCGACTTCCACGACTTCACCGGGCCGGATCTGTATGCGCCCAATGCCAACGTGTATCGGCGCGCCGACGGCAGCCAGTTCCCGCTGATCCGCGACAAGGGCAAGGTGGTTGTCGATCTGGAAACCTTCGCCAAACTCGAGCGCGTAATAGGCCCTTACGGCGGCCAGATGACCTCGTTCGACTGGGTGTTCTCACCGCGCGGCGCCGATGGCCGCCCGGTGCCGATGTTCGACCGCGACACCGGCAAGGTCGATCCGGCCGTGGTGGCCTACTGGCGCACCCACTACGACATTTCTGCGCGTGTGGCCGCGCAGTGGCCCACGCTCAAGCCGGATCTGGACGGCAAGATCCACCTCATCGTCGGCACCGCCGACACGTTCTACCTGGATGGGGCGGCGCGCAGGTTCCAAGCCGTGCTGGACGGACTCGGCGCCAGGAGCGACTTCCGCTACCTGGAAGGACGCACCCACTTCGACCTGTATAAGGAGGGCGACGACAACCGCGCCCTGATGAAGAAGATCGCCTGGGAGATGTACGCAGTGGCGCGACCGAAGCGGTAAGCGCGCCCACGCACGGCCGGCACTGTCGATCGACGGGCCGACCGTGCGCACGTCAAAGCGCGACGGTCGACAGTGTCGATGTTTTAGTAGGCCGAACGCTTCGGAAACTCCCACTCCAGCTGCTGCCTGAGCACCAGCAGCAACACCTGCAGGCCGCCGCCACGGACCAGGGCGGCGGGCGTCTGCCCGTCCAGTGCGTTCATGGGTTTGCGGAACCAGCCGATCAGCGCCTCGTTGTTGCCACCGTTCAGCGCCCAGGCGTGGCAGACGATCTCGCCCAGACTTTCGATGCCGGCGCTGCCCAGCAGCTTGAGGTGCTCCGGCGTGAACGCGAACAACGACAGCACCAACTCGGCATCGGCGGCCTTGCCGTGTTCGGTCTCCATCTGCTCGCTATGCGCGGTGCTGTAGATCGATGCCTGCGCACGGAAATCTTCGGCGCGCCGCATGCCGGTGAGCAGTGAGGCAATGAGTTCGGCGCGTTCCATGGGCAGTCCAACAATGTGATAGCGCGCACGCTAACCGGGTCACTGCTGCCGCTCAATCGGGAGACTCCTGACAGCGCAGATGGGCGTCAGCGGCCGTTGCATTACGCGCCGGCCGGCCTGTGCGGCGTTGGTGACCCGGCGGCGGCTTCGGTGGCCGATTCCCGCTTGAGCGCCCCCACCCGGAAGCGGCGCCGACTATTGGCCGTGCTTGACGTCCGCCTTGCCAGGATTCGGGCGCGTCACTGGCAGCAGCCTGCGCCCGCAGGGCTGCAGTATTGGAATGTCATCTCATGAGGACATGAGGAGTTGTCAGATGCCCTGGAAATCCGCTCTCACCGTGCTTGCCCTGTCCGCCGCCGCGCTGCCGGCGCTGGCCCAGCCCGACCGCCAGGTGGTCGAGGACATGCTCACCCGCTCGGCCAACGTCTGCCACGGCCACAGCACCGACCGCACCTCGCCCACCGTCAAGGCCGTGCCCGTCGGCGCGCTGCGGGTGATGCTGGAACGCAGCCTGGTCATGTGCCCAGACCGCTGCCTGGATGCCGCCGCGCCGGCGGTGTTCTACGGCTGCCTGGGCGTGTTCGCCTGGAACCCGGAAGTGCCCACCGCCAAGCCGGTGATCGTCAAGCAGATCGACACCATGACCCACAACGAGGAATACCCCACCGACACCCTGGTGTGGGATGCCACGGGCATCGTGCTCAATCAGCAGACCGTGCCGATGTTCGAGCCCAAGCCGGGTGCGGCGGTGTTGTACAAGGTGCGTTGAGGCTCGGGCAGGTCGAACCGTGCTCCGTCGCTTCAACAGCCTATCGGCACGCTTTCTGGCTACCAATGTGCCGGCCGATTGCCGCATCGGCGTGGCGTAATAAGCCGGTTATCACGATTTTCAACAGTGGCTGGAGCGTCGGACCGGCTAGCGCCAGCTGCGCGTCAAACGCTGTGCGCTTCTTGCAACGTACCTCGTAGTTCCGATCACGCTCATTGAGCTGGAGCAGCCAAGCGCCTGTCTGTCTCCTTCAAATGGCGCTTTAAGACGCTTGGGATGTTGACAGCAGCTTGGGAGGTGGATAGCGTCGGTCAGGCAGCAGCGCCCTTCTTTTTGATAGGAAATCGAGATGAAAATTAGATCGCTGCAAATGTGGGTCGCCATCGCAGTCGCATCCTGGTCCGCAGCCGGCAACGCCCACTCCGCAGAAAATGCGCTTGCGGATGGCTCAGCGACCCTCGCAGAGGCCATGCAAGCACAACGGCGGCTTGCCAAGCAAAATGCACCCATCCGTTCGCAACAACTGTTGGCGGAGTATCTGGTTTCGCAGGGTTCCCGTGGCGCCTCGCCAATCGACGGGCTGTCACCATCAAGTCGGGAGCGTTTCATTCGCTCGCTGCAATTCAATGCGAACGGCCTTGCGTCCTTCTACTACGCCGATATCGAGCGCGAATTACCGTTGGCCGAGGCATGCCGGCTGCTCGCGCTATTTGGCGTACAGCATATCGTGGGCCTCTTCGACAGGCCGCGTATCGTCACCTTGAGCGACAAAGACATTCAAACAGCATTCTCGACCACACCACAGATGATGAAGGAGGACCACACGCAGTACTGGTGCTCCGGCCGGGCCACATGTAGCACGATGGCTGGGAGCATCTGCATGAGCGGCTGCTGACGTTGGCTCATCAATCGATAATTGGCGGCGTTTACGCGCATCCATTTGCCGTCATCGCCGTGATGGCGGCGCTTTTGCTGCCGCTATCAACCTTGGCACAGACGAGTTACGACGATCTCGTCAACTACAACAGCTCCCTGCGCGAGGCCAGTGGCGTAGGGCGCGCACGCGCCGTCATGGCACGATATGACACGCTCCATGCTGCGCCTGCCAACGCGCTGCGCGCGGCCTCGGACGCGGCGCTCGAAGATCGCTTCAGATCGACAACGTTGGTGTTTGTCTATTCTCTATCGAAGAAGCACGCAGAGGACCTCAAGCGCATTGGCATGGAACTGGAACGGCGCGGCAAGCTGTCGCCGTGGCATGCCGGAGAGATCGCTGGCGCTTTTGTCGCCGTGCGCGATATCGAAGGCCTGAGGTGGGCACGACGCCGTTGGCCGGCAACTCAACTCCCAGAGTTCCCAACGTTGGCAGGGCTTGGCGGCAACGTGATCGAAGTGAACACGCTGACGCAACTGACGCGCCGGCAGCTGGATCTGCACCGCCTGCAGGTCGTCGCCGTCGTCCATCCGTCCTGCGGATTTTCCCAACGTGCTTTGCAGGATATCGCGACGCGCCCGGAATATGCCTGGCTCCGCGCCAGGCTCATCTTGCTGGTGCCGCCAGAGACAAGCCTTCCGATAGTTGGTATCCACGCATGGAATGCCGTGCATTCGGACCTGCCGATGCGCTTGATGAGCAGCCGCGAAGAATGGCGCATGCTACCCAGCCTGGATACGCCCACCTTTTATCCTGTGTCCGACGCCACTGTGCGAGACAGCACCGAGGGCTGGCCGAACCCAATGCTGGCGCGCTTGGCGACGGCGGTTGCGGCGGACGCTGGCGATTGAGGGGCAAGCCCCGCATTGCGGGATGGTGTAACTGAGCAAGCCCTGGTATCGCAGCCGTACCATTCAGCAGTCCGGTGCCAAAGCCGCGTCATTACCTCCAACCGGCCGGGTAAGAAACATGGCGTATGCAGGGAACTCCAGCGCGGCGTACTTCAGGTACACATGACGGTCGAACTCGGCCGCGAAGGCGGCCAGCGCCAGCCATAGCAGCGCCCACGCCACGCGGGCGACGGCTTGCACAGATACCTCGACACCATCGCGCATCGGATCGACCCGCAGACCCCGCTCCTTTGCCCAGCCTGCGCCCGGCAGCGGCACGCTAGCATGGACGCGCATTAGGAGCGTTGGCGACGATCGTAGGAGCGGTGTGGGAGGAAGGCTCACACGTGGCGCTGCACGCCTTGCGAAACCGGGGCCAAGCAATCGCCGCGAGCTCACGCTAACGCGTTATTTCGGATATCTGAAAATCAAATAGTGCGGACTGTTTCAACGGTGCGCATCGTTGTGCTGCCATCGCTTCAAGCTGATTGCATCGGCCCAACGGTCGCGGTGAAATATCTCGGCTCGCCGGTGATCGGGTCATCGAATGCCAGCGTCTGCGCGAACAGCTGCAGCGGGCGTCCCGGGTCGTCGGGCCGCCGATCTTCCAGGTCGGGATAGAAGCGGTCATGCAGGATCGGCGCGCCCAGCGCGGCCATGTGCACGCGCAGCTGATGCTTGCGCCCGGTGACCGGCTCCAGCCGATACGTCCACATGTTTGCGCCGCTCGCGACCACATCGATCACGGTCTCGCTATTCGGCTCGCCCGCGCCCGCGCCCTCGCGCATGCGGAAGAACGGCTTGCCCGGCTCCAGCCGGCTGCGATGCACATACGGAAACGTCAGCCCCGGCAGCGGCGGTGCCACCGCCAAATAGTGCTTGCGGATACGCCGCTCGCGGAACAGCGCCTGGTAGATCCCGCGCGTGGCCGGGTTGGCCGAGAACAGCACCAGCCCAGCGGTATCGCGGTCGATGCGATGCAGTGGCACCAGCGACGGATTGTCGAAGCGCCGCACCAACCGGGTCAGCAGCGTTTCGCGCACGTAGATGCCAGCGGGGACAACCGGCAGGAAGTGCGGCTTGCAAGCAACGATCAAGTGCGCATCGGCATGCACCACCATTTCCGTCGCCGCAATGACCGGCTCATCCACTACCTCACGGAAGTAATAGATCTCCGCGCCGAGCCGATAGGGCGCGGAAACCTCCAACACCTGCTGCTGTGCATCCAGCACACGTCCGCACGCGAAGCGGTCACGCCACGTGGCGGCATCCACGCTCGGGAAACACGCACATAGCGCCTCCAATACCGTGCGCCAAGGGCCGGACGGCAGCTGGAACTGGCTGGCGGGAATGCCATCGTGGATCGGGCGGGGAGCAGACATGGCAACAGCAAAAGCACACTCAAGCAGATGGCCTGGGATCGTACCTTGTCGCGTCGATTCTCTCCGGTGCATCTGCTCTCCGATCCGAGACTGAGCCGTTCGAGCGATACCCATGCCGTGCGCTATTGGACCGACGTCCCCCCGACGTCCCCCCGCCCTGAGTAGCGGCCGGGTTTAGAGTCCAGTGCTAATGATATCGGTGTTTGCCAGATGTTGGGCATAAGCAGCCGGTGTCATGCCGCCGATTGCTTTCTTGGGTCGATCCTGGTTGTATTCGCGCCGCCAGCGTTCGATCTCGGTGCGTGCATGCAGCAGTGTTGGGAACCAGTGCTCGTTGAGGCATTCGTCGCGTAGTCGGCCGTTGAACGATTCGACGTAGGCGTTCTGGTTTGGCTTGCCGGGTTGGATCAGCCGCAACTGCACGCCACGGGCATGCGCCCAGGCGACCATTGCCTTACCGCAAAACTCCTTGCCGTTGTGCCCCGAGGGCAGGCTTCGCGCTCAGTGCGGATCACCTGCGGCAAACCGCGACTGTGGGCCAGTCGGTCCAGCACGCGCGTCACCCCGTGGCCCGAGATTGCGCGCTCCACGTCGATGGCGACCGCTTCGTGGGTTGCATCGTCCACGATCACCAGACACTTGAGTACCCGCCCTTCGGCAGTGCGGTCGAACACGACGTCCATCGACCACACCTGGTTGGCCTGCGATGGCCGCAGCAGCGGCTGACGCTCGCCCACTGGAACCTTTTTCCGCTGGCGGCGGCGGACTTGTAACTGCTGCTCGCGGTACAACCGCTCCACCCGCTTGTAGTTCACGATGCGTCCTTCCTGTCGCAATTTGAGATAAATCATCCCCACGCCATAACGGCGATGGCGATGCGCCAACGCACAGATGCGTTCACGCAGTTCGACGTTGCGATCTTCGCGGGGGCGATAGCGCAGCGCACTGGCGCTCATACCGATCGCTGCCAAGGCCCGGCGCTCGCTGGCACCGCACCCGATCCACTCGCGCACCAGCGCACGACGCGCCGGTGCGCTCACCACTTTTTTCGCAGCGCATCCTTGATCAGGTCGTTCTCGAACAGCTGCTCGGCCAGCAATTTCTTCAATCGAGCATTCTCTGACTCAAGGTCCTTGAGCCGTTTGGCATCGGGCACGCTCATCCCGCCGAACTTGCTGCGCCACAGGTAGTACGAGGCCTCGCTGAAGCCATGCCGCCGGCATAGGTCCTTGATTGCCACGCCCGCTTCGGCCTCACGCAGGAAGCCAATGATCTGTTCCTCGGTAAAGCGCTTCTTCATGTCCAATCTCCTCGGGGTAGGGAATTGGACTCCAAACTGAGGCGCTACTCAAAATCGGGGGGACGTCGCACTCGCAACAATTATTAGAATGGTCGAACGACCTTAAGCAAGCAATTATCCAGGAGCAATGAAGATGGAATCGAAGTTTCCAAAAAGAGTAGAACTGGAGCGCAAGTGTTTAGAGCCGCTAACAAAACTCAGGAAGAAGCCGTAAGCAGATGATCGAGCAAGCAAGCGATAGCAACGCCATGTGGGTATCGATGCGGCGTTCGAAGCGAATGCGCAGCTTGCCCATGCCAGCGAACCAGGCATGTGTGCGCTCCACGACCCAGCGATGACGTCCCAACCTGTCGTTACGTTCGGTGCCCTTGCGTGCGATCCATGCAAGGATGCCGCGCTGCTTGAGAACGGTGCGACACTGTTGGATGTCGTAGGCCTTGTCGGCATGCAGTGTGTCTGGCCAACGTCGCGGGCGCCCTGGTCTTCCGGAGATTGGAGGCAGGGCGTCAATCAACTCCTCAAACACCACCGAGTCGTGCCGATTGGTGCCGGTGACGCATACCGCCAACGGGACGCCGTTGCGATCGACGATCAGATGCCGTTTGCTGCCGCGTTTGCCGTGATCGGTCGGTTTTGGCCCGGTGTAGGCGCCCACCGGGGGGAGGCCACACTGGCGGCGTCCAGACTTGCCCGGCTCAGATCCAGCCGATCGGTGCGACGTCGCTCGGTCAGCAACACCTGATGCAGACGATGCCACACACCTGCGGCCTGCCAATCACGCAACCGGCGCCAGCAGGTCATGCCGCTGCCATAGCCGAGTTCCATCGGCAGGTCTTCCCATGGAATGCCCGTCCGCAAGACATAGACGATGCCGTTGAGGGCTTGTTTATCACTGATACGTGGCCTTCCACCTTTGGGGGAACACGTCACTTGTGGAATCAGTGGCTCGATACGCTTCCACAGCGCAATGGGGATCTCTTTGCGACGTGTCATGCCCTAATTTTTGCCAACAGCGAGACAACATTCAAGGGGTTTTGTTAGCCGCTCTTAGTCACCTTGAAGAGTGCGCCATGCGCGCACCTTCTTCCACAGCATGATGCGCCAAGCGATTGATCTGGAAGTAAGAAATGTGGGGATACCTAAGAACCTGACCCGTTTTTTACGCGTTTTTAATCCGTGGGCTTCCCTGCAGTGAATCCGGCCAGCCCTATATCGGACGTCAACCTAGGTCGGAAAACTCCTTGCTGCGTATCACTTTTCTGATTTCGCTTAGATTTTCCTGATGCGAATTCCATCCATTTATTATTGCAAATAATTTCCCGGCCTTGAAAAAATAGAACCTTGGTATCGAGTAAAATTCGATTTCCGGCCAATCCGCGTTGTCAAACGCCACTTTTAATGGTTGTCTCGGATGATCGGTTTTCCAATTGAGAAAGTCGCTAGAAATTAGCTGCGTGTCTCCGGATGCGATCCATATTGCATTTGCCTTGTTGAATGCACTGGAAATCTCCTTGTCGCTGTCAATGGAAAATGCCGCATCGCTCGCGAAATGGCAGCCAGAAATAACGATGATCTGCAACCCCGCATTGATATGCTGGAATGCGGGCGCAAACTTCCCTTTGCTTTCGTCAAAAATTATTACCCGGCGTGAGCCTTTTTCGATTCTTCCCTGTTCCAAAAGTACAACGTTTTCGTTTATTCCTTGTAGGTCCGTCTTGCCGGCATTTGGCATGAGTGCTTCAGCACGCCGAAAATCTCGGTACGATTCGAACGCCGTGCGCATGGCATCAACATCGCTTTCTTTCAGCTGATGCCTTGCCTTCAAGGCAAGATAAGAGACCTCCATATCATCGACATACTCCTGTCCACGCAGTCCTTCATAGAGGTTTGCATAAAATGCAAGTTGAGCGGACGCTTCGAATAAGGCCCTCAAGTCTTCTGTAGGCAAAGAGTAGGCAAATCTCAAGCTTGGACGTATGCGTTGGTTATAGCTCACCGACAGATACTTGAATCTTTGTCGCGGAGCATCGCGAAATTTTGCACCTTCCTGTATTACGTCCCGGACAACTTCTGTTATCGATCCATTTCGATTCATGGCATCGACATTCGCAAAGAGGGTGGACATAACCAATATCCACCCTAAAAGAGATCTAGTTACGAATATATTCATGCAGAATCTAGTGCGGGCTATTGGCAAGCGCGTGAACACATGCTGCCGTATTCTGGCCTACATTGGCTTGATGAACCATTGATGATGCAGATATTGCCGGATCGAGGAGTTGGAGTGTATGGGCTTTCCGACACGATAATATTTTTCTCCATTGGATTGCTTGCGGTTATCCCGGGAATGAAGGAAATTGTCTTTTGTGCACCAAATAGACTTAAGAGTTGGTATATCTGCTTTGTAGTTAAGTACTTGGTTAGCGATTCATAATAATAGGATGCAAGCCCTTTATCAGTAAACACAAGGCTGCTCTTAAAAGACTCTTGCGCGCTTGCAGGAAGCTTAAAAAAAACAGACGATGGGTTTGCTGAAAGGTATGAAATCAGTTTTTCTTGCGAGTTCACAGGCGCATTGGCCAACTCCACATCTTCTTGTAGCGCGAGCATTTGGTCGACATCATTCCCTTGATCTAACAAAGGAGCATGATCTGCTGCGTGCGCGTTGAAAAATGCAGCGAAAGCCAGAGCCGAGGCAACCATCTTTGTTTTCACGTTAATCCTTAATCAATTGAAATTTTTTCATACATAAAACGATTAGAGCACAGAATTTATGTCCTGCGTGAAGCAAATACTTCGCCCAGTGCTGACTAGCAACCCGCTTCGCAGAGAAGACGACGTTATTTTTCATACCAGGGATAACCATGAAATTCGTTTTAGGGTTATGTTTCGAAATCCGCGCGGTGTGCCGCGCCAGTGCGCTGCATCGGGCCGGCTGTTTCGCTGCCGGCCCGATGCAGCGCGGCGGGCGCAGGTGATGCAGGTGTAGAGCAGTTCGCGGGTGAGTACGCGGGCGTGGGCTTGACAGGGTCAACTTGAGTTATCCAATGGCCTCAGTCGCGCTTACAGTCGAGCAGCCGTTGCGCGGAATCCTTGACCTCCCATACATCCCACACCCGCCATCCTCGCCGCAGCCTCAACTGGAGAACACACGATGATGAAGTGGATGGGAACCGCACTGGCTGCGGCAATGCTGTTGGCCGGTTGCGCCAAGATAGAGGGCGAGAAGTTCGTGGGCCACTGGGTCAACGTGCAGACGCAGGACGAGACGATGGACATCGAGCGCAACGGCGAGACCTTCATGGTGCGCAGCACCACGCCCAAGTTCTTCAGCCGCACGCCCAAGACCGAGAGCTACCCGGCGGTCTACAAGGACGGGGCGCTGCAGGTCACCAACGATGGCGAGACGGTGAACTTCGCCATCGATGAGGCCAACGGCTACCTCAACACCGGCGGCGAGCAGTACCAGCGCGTGCCGGCCAAGTAAGGCCGCCGCTGTCGCCAGCGCCCGCGTGCCGGCCTTGACGGTCGCACGCTGGCGTTGTCTTTTTATGGTTTGCCCACAGTCCCGATGGCTTGCTGGGCGCCTGCCATCGCCGAGAAACACCGCGCCCGACGCACCACCCTTTGCCCAGCGTCGCTCTCCCCTGCCATTCCATCGCGCGCAGCCTTACAGTGCGCAGGCACGCCAGGGTCCTGGTGCTGCCCGACCGATCAATCCAGCAACTACGAGGGTGTCATGAGCAAGGGGATGGACCAGAAGAAGAGCCAGAAAAAAGAGCCGGCCAAGACGCTGAAAGAAAAGCGCGCGGCCAAGCAGGAAAAGAAGGGCAAGTAAGCCGCCCGGCCTGCCAGACGGCAGACGAGGTCAGGCGGAGGCCTGGCCTCGCGTTTTTTGGATGACACCAAGCGTTGGCGTGCGCTTTCCTGCCTGTTCACGCTGATGCTGCGCTGCTCCGCGATCGACAGGCCTTGCAAGTCACTGGGCTGACTCTATTATCAGCGTGACGTGTGAGACACCCTTCCTATCAAGCCGCCAGCCGCTTGATCCGCGATGGCAGGTCGCCCAGCGCGCGGTGCGCTTGTTCCAGCTCGTAATCGGCTTGCAGGCCTAGCCAGAAGCGCTCGGTCGTGCACAGCGCTGCAGCCAGGCGCACGGCGGTGTCGGCGGTGATGCCGCGCTTGCCCAACACGATTTCGTTGATACGGCGTGGCGGCACACCGGTGGCCCGCGCCAATGCGTTCTGGCTGATACCCATCGGCTCGAGGAACTCCTCAAGCAGGATTTCACCAGGGTGGATGTTGGGTAGGACTGTCATGGACAGATGCCTCGTGCTTCAGTGGTAATCGACAATTTCGACCTCGGCCACATCGCCCTCCATCCATCGGAAGCAGATACGCCACTGGTCGTTGATCCGGATGCTGTACTGCCCGCGCCGCTCGCCCTTCAACGCTTCCAGCCGGTTGGCAGGCGGAATGCGCAGATCGTCGAGGTGCGCGGCAGCGTTGAGCATGCGCAACTTGCGGCGCGCGACCGACTGGATGTCGGCCGGCAACCGGCGGGAGCGCTCACCCATCCAGATCTTTTCGGCTTCCTTGTCGACAAAGCTCCTGATCATGTGTCGACCATAACGCATGACGTTATATGACGCAAGCCGTTATGGATGAGTCGTCAGTTCTTGCTGCTGGGCGCTCAGATCGATGGCCACGCGGCTCATGACAAACTCCAAAATCCATCCAGCCGGAGATCAAGACAGGCTGCGTGAAGTAGAAGCACAAGCTCGCCAGAAGCAGTTCATCGAGTGTCGCAAAATGACAGCTGAAGAGGTCTTCCCTTGGTACAGCGACGGCTTCTCGGGACGTATCCGCCATCCACTTGAAGTGGATCGAGTGTGCGGTCGCCTCCCCGGCCGACAACAAGCGCGGTTTCGGAGCGGTGCGTGACGCGTAAGCCGCACTCCACCAGATACTTTTCAGATGCGGTGAGATTGTTTTCCATGACTCTTCCCGTAGGCGGCAGTTATCCGAAAACCTTGGATAACTGACTCTTGCTGTGACTCATTTCAGGTAAGGACATCCATCAGAACAACGAACCCTGCATGGGCATGCCAGTGGATGGTTCTGTTGCTCGCATGGCGGGTGCCGCCTGCTGCTGCGCACCCAAACGCCACGCCAGCCCCGAGATCCGCGCGGCGTGCCGTGCCAGCGCAGCGCGGATGACCGCTTCGCTGCCGGCCAGGTGCAAGGCGCGGCGGGCGCGGGTGATGCCGGTGTAGAGCAGTTCGCGGCTGAGCACGCGCGCGTCGCGGGTGGGCAGTTGCAGCCAGACTTCGTCGAATTCGCTGCCTTGGGCCTTGTGCACGGTCATGGCGAAGGCGCTTTCGTGGGCGGGTAGTGCGGCGGGGTGGAAGCCGCGCACCTGGCCGTCGCCGTCGCCTTCGAACCAGGCGACCAACGGACCTTGGGCACGGCTGTCTGTGGTTGGGTCGTGGCGGTTCGCGGTGCCGCCGGACTGGCTTGGTCCTGAAGACGGAGTTTCGTCGCTGCGCCCCGGAGAGGAACTTGCGTTGCTTCGCAAACAGATGCCGACGTCGCCGTTGAACAGGCCGTGGCGGTAGCTGTTTTCGTTGATCAGCAGCAGGCGGCCCTGGAACCAGGGCGAGGCGCCGCCGAGGCGGCGGGCGCCGGAGCCGGTTTCGGCCAGCAGCTGTTCGATGCGGGCGTTGAGGCCGCGGGCGCCTTGCGGGCCGGCGCGCACGGCGGTGAGCAGGCGCAGGCGCCCGGCGTCGCGCAGGGCGGCGGCCGGGTCGTGTGCGGCGGCCAGCGCGCGCCAGTGGGCGAGCAGTGCGTCGCGGCCTAGCGCCAGCGGGTCGTTGCCGTCTTCGTGGAAGTGCACGCCGGGCAGCTCGCCGCTGCGTAGCAGGGCCAGGGCAGTGTCGGCGTCGCCGGCGCGAATGGCGTCGGCCAGTGGGGCGAGTGCGAAGTCTTCCGCTTGGCGGTAGCCGCGCAGCAGGTGCACGCGGTGGCCGGCCAGACCGCCCGCGTGGGTGTTGGTGGGCGCGGTGTCGCAGGGCATGTTGCCGAGCAGCGGTTGCAGCGCGTCGGCGTCGTGCGGTTGCAGGGCGTCACCAGGGCCGGCGGCCTGCAGGATGGCGGCGAGCACGTCGCCGGCTTCCACAGAGGGCAGCTGGTCGGCGTCGCCGAGCAGGATCAGCTGGGTGCCATCGGCGACGGCTTCGACCAGCTTGCACATCAGCGGCAGGTCGACCATGGAGGCTTCGTCGACGACGATCAGGTCGAACGGCAGCGGGTTGTCGGCGTTATGGCGGAAGTGCGGGGAATCCGGAATGACGCCGAGCAGGCGGTGGAGGGTGCTGGCGCCGGTGGGCAGGAGCGATTCCCAATTGGGTGGCTCGCTCTCACCGGCCCTGCGGGCCCTCTCTCCCCTGAACGGCAGAGGGGAAGGGTCCGGGGTCGGTGGGAGCTGGATGCCGTCGGCAATGGCGCGGACAACTGCAAGGCGCAGGCTTTCAGCCATGCGCTCGGCGGCGCGACCGGTGGGCGCGGCCAGGGCGATGCGCGGGGCTGGGGTGCCAATCGCATGTGCCTGGGCGATGCGCAGCAGCAGCAGGCGCGCGATGGTAGTGGTCTTGCCGGTGCCGGGGCCACCGGTGACCAGCAGCAGCGTGCGGCGCAGGGCGAGGGCTGCGGCTTGGGCTTGGCGGTCTGGGGCTTGGGAGGAGTCGGGTGCGCTGGGAAACAACTGCGCGAACAGCGGCGCTAGCGTGGCTGCGTCGAGGGGCGGGGGCGATTGGGCGGCGATGCGTTGCAGACCTAGCGCGAGGCGGCGTTCGTATTCGCGGTAGCGGCGCAGGTAGAGCAAGCCGTGTTCGAGGACCAGCGGGCAGTCGGCAGCGGCGGGGTCTTCGGGCCGCGGTTGGTCGACCCAGCGTGAGGCTGCGAGGGTGCGCTGCCAGTGGGTTGGGTCTGGAAAGGACGGGGGCACACCGTCGCGTGGGTCTAGCAGCATGGCGGCGCGGGTGGGGTCGAGCCCTGCGTGGCCGCTGGTGACCGCAAGTGACGCTAATGCGGCACCGGCCAGGACCAGGGGGTCGGTGCTCGGGGCCAGGCGTTGCAGGCTCTGGGCGAAGGCCAGATCCAGCGTGCGCAGGGCGCCGGCCTGGTTGAGTGCAGTAAAGAGGTTCGGGTGGGTCATGGGATGCGAATTGCCATGGGGGACGTGCCCTCACCACAGCTCCTCCCCCGGGGGGAGGGGGGCTCTGCCCCATCGTTAGAACGATGCTCTGTGGGCGTGCCGGCGAACAGCGCGTCCAGGGCGTCCACCAGGGCTGGGTCGAAGCGCCAGGCGTAGATGCCGGGCCCAGGCGTGCCGGAGACGGATGAGCGGGTAGCGTCCAGGCCACGGCAGAACAGGTAACGCACGCCGCCGAAGTCGCGGGCGTAGTCGTAGGACTTGCCCAGGCGGAAGCGGAGCCAGCGATGCAGGGCGAGGGTGTAGATCAGCGCCTGCAACTCGTATTCGCTGTGCGCCATGGCGCGGGCCAGGGCGTCGGCGTCGTAGCTGGGAAGACGGTTGGATTTGTAGTCGAGCACGTACCAGCGGCCGTCGACGGTGTAGGTAAGGTCGATCAGGCCGGTCATCAGGCCCTCCAAGCGGTGGCGTGCGCCAAAGGCCTGGCGGTCGCCAACCACGCCAAAGCGATGCAGCAGTGCGAGCAATGCATCGACGCGGGTAGGCCGCATGGCGAAATGGAATTCCATTTCGTTGCGGCGCTGTGGCTCCGGCACGGCGGCCAGATGGGTGCCTTCCGGCAGGGTGACAGTGAGGGTGTGGCCGATCAGGGCGGTGAGCATGGCCAGGCCATCGTCCCATTCGTTATGGGCGTAGCCACCGCGTTGCAGGGCTTCGATGGCGGCGGCGGCCTGGCCCTGGGGTGCGGGTTGGCCTGGCTGCCAGGCATGCCAGGCGGCGAAGTCGCAGCGCTCGAACACCTCGTGCATCACCACGCCGAAACGATTGCCGGCAAAGCGCGGGTCGAAGGCGTCGGCATCGGTGGCCACCGCTATCGCCTCGCTACTGGACGGTTCGTCGCTGCCGCCGCTGCCGACGACGGTGGCGCTGGCCATCGGGTCGGTGGCGGCGCCGGCATCGGCGTTGGCCAATTGGGTGAAACTGTAGACCCACCACTCGGGCGCGATATGGCGCTGCGGGGTGCGGGCGGGCGGCACCTGCGCCTCGTCCGGTGGCGGCAGGCGTGGCAGGTTGGTTGGCGGCGTGGCGGTATCCACCACTACGGCGCCCTCCCCTGCAGCGCCCTGCAGCGCATCGAGTGCGCCCAGCATGCCGGACAAGGCGGTGCGTTCGTGCTGGTGGAATGAGCCGCTAGCGATCCACAGCGCGTGCTCGGCGCGGGTCAGGCCGACGTAGAGCAGGCGTGCGTCTTCGGCGCGTTGTTCCTGCTTCCAGGCCGCTTCGGCGGCGCTCCAGGTGGGGTCGTCCTTATCTGTCTTCCAATGCAGCTGACGGCCGCGACCCGGCGCATGCACCACGCAATGGCGGCCAGCGCCCTTATCGCTGCGGCCGATGCCGATATACGGCAAAAACACCAGCGGATATTCCAGGCCCTTGCTCTTGTGCAGGGTGACGATCTGCACGCGGCGCGCGTCCGATTCCAGCCGCAGTTGCTGGGCTTGGTCGTTGTCGTCGGCATTGGCGATGCGCCGCGATAGCCAATCGACCAGGCCGTGCGGGCCGAGTGCGCGCGCGTTGGCTTCCTGCAGCAGTTCGGCCAGTTGCAGGTAATTGGTGAGGCGGCGTTCGCCATCGACCAATACCAGCAAGCGTTGCCCGTGCGCGGCGCCGAGGTCGCCGATCAAGGCCAGCGGGCCGCCGCGTTGCCAGCGTTCGCGCCAGTCCAGTGCCTGCCGCTGCCAGCTGCGATGACGCTCGCCGTCGTGTTCGAGTGCGGCAATGGCAATGGCGTCTTCGCCGATCAACACGGTGGCCAATGCGGCGCGCAGGCGGCTGTCGTCGCCTGGATCGAGCAAGGCCTGCAGCAGGGCCAGCAGCTCCAGCGCTTCGTCGGTGGCGAACAGGCTTTGCTTGCCGGCGGCCACGGCGGGAATGCCCACTGCACTCAGCGCTTGCTGCATGCGCGTGGCCTCGCCGTGACTGCGCACCAGCACGGCGATGTCGCCGGCCTGCACCGGGCGGCCACAGACCGTGGCGCCGCCGTCGCGGCCATCGGCCAGCCAGCCGCGAATCGCCGCAACGCAGGCGGCGGTGGCCAGCTCGCGGGCGCGACCGGCGCTCCAGGGTTTGGGCTTGCCTGCTTGCTTGTTCTTCGCCGCTGGCGCGGCAGGCGGCGGTGGTTCGGGCGCGCGCCACAACGTCAATGCCGGGGCGGTGGCGCCTTCGCGTTGCAGGTCGGTGTCCAGCCGCTTGGTACCAGCCTGCACCGGGTGGAAAGCGATGCCGTCGGTGAGGAAGGCGTCGGTGAAGCCGGCCTGCGCGTACAGCGCGTCGATGGCCGCCAACACGCCTGGGCGCGAGCGGAAATTATGGCTCAGCGGCGGGGCAAGTTCAGCGGTGACCGCGGCATCCAGATACGCGCGCACGTCGCCGCCGCGGAAGCCGTAGATGGCCTGCTTGGGGTCGCCGATCAAAAACAGCGCCGGCGCAAGTTCGGCCGCGCGTGCGAGTGGGCCTTCGCCGAACACGTTGGAGAAGATCGACCACTGGCGGTCGTCGGTGTCCTGGAATTCGTCCACCAACGCGATGGCGTATTGCGCGCGCAGGCGTTTGACCAGTCCGTCGGCCTGCGCGCCTTGCAATGCCTGTGCGACGCCATCGACCAGATCGTCATAGGTTTGCACGCGGCGCTGGCGCTTGAGCAAAGCGAGCCGTGCGATGGCGTCGTCGCGCAGGGCGTGCAGCAGGCGGATGCGGCGGCGGGTGCGCCATTCTTCGACGCGTGCCAGCGCGGTGAGATAGCTGTCTATCTCGTGGCTCATCGGCGAGGCCGGTGTGCGGTCGACGAACTTCTTGTTGGTGCCCGATGCAAGTTCCGCAGCGGTCAACTTGAGCAACTTGGCATGGGGCGCGGTGCTGATCGATGGCGCGGCGGCGAAACGTTCGAACCAATGCCACAACGATGCCAACCAGTCGGGCTTATAGCTGCCCTTGCTCAAGATGCCGCCATCGATGGCGGACATGATGGCTTCGAAGAAGGCGGTGCCGTGGGCCTGGAACGCGGCGGCCAATGCGGCGCTGGCGTCTTGCACGGCCTGTAGCAGCGCGGCGGAATTGTCGGTAGTCGTTGCCACCTCCGGCAACAGCGTTGGATGACGCACCAGCGCGCGCAGATCGCTGGCCAATGCCTCGGGGCCGCCCGACCACAGCGCGATCAGGTCTTCGGCCATCACCGCATCGGCGGCACGCTGGCGCCACAAATCGGCGGCGACTTCGCCCAGCAATTCGCGGTCGTTGGCGAGCAGTTGCGGTGCGGCGAAGGCCTGGCCGCTTTCCAGCGCATGTTCGCGCAGCACGCGCGCGCAGAAGCCGTGGATGGTGAAGACCGCAGCCAGGTCGATTTCCTCCACCGCCTGCTGCAGGCGGCGGCGCAACGCAGCAGGGGTTTCGGTGCCGGTGGCCAGATGCGCGGCGAGGATGCTGCGGGTGAGGAGGGCGTCTGGCGGTTCGTGTAGGAGCGGACCCGGCCGCGACGGGTTGTCGGCAAGGTCGGTCGCGACCGAAGCCACGCCTACAGAGGGCGATGAAGTGTCGGTCGCCTGCGCTGTGGTCAGTTCGGTCGCGGCCGAAGCCGCTCCTACAACAGCCGACTGGTCATCCGGCACCAACGTTGCGGCCAGGACGAGGCGCTCGCGGATACGGCGACGCAATTGCTGCGTTGCGGCGTCGGTAAAAGTGACCGCGAGAATCTGGTCGATGCGCAGACCGCGCTCGACCAACAGCCGGGTGAAAAGCGTGGCCAGGGTGAAGGTCTTGCCGGTGCCGGCGCTGGCCTGGATCAGGCGCACGCCGTGCAGCGGCAAGTGCACGTACGGGTCGGTGACGGGCATGGCGCTCATTCGGCGTCTTCCTGCGCGCCGTGCCAGTGTCGCCAGCTGTCGATCAAACGCTCCGGGTCGAGCGCAGCATCGGTGTTACCGCGCTCGAGCAGGTCGTACACGCGATGGCTGGTGGTGGCGAACTCGGCGAAACGCTGCGCGTCGGCGAACGGGTCGCGGCCACGGTTGACCAGGCGCAGTTCCGGGCTGTGCGATTCGCTCCAGCCGAAGCTGGATTGCCACTGCCCGGCAGCGTCCTTGATGGCCTTGTCCAGGTCGTCGCTGCGCGCGGCCTGGTGATACTTCCAACTGCTGTACGGCGCGAAGGCCAGCGGCGTCTGCAGGCCATGCCGATACAGCCGCAACAGCTCGGCCAATGCGGTTTGCGCCTGCGTCTGCGACAGCGGTTCGGTATCCATGGGATGCGGGCCCAGGCCGTCGTCGTGTTCGAAGAAACGCACATACGGCACGTGCTTGCCGGCGGCGCGCAGCAGCAGCCATTCCAGGCCGTGGCGAATCGCACTGCGGCCGCTGGGCGGGCCGACTTGCACGCGCCCTACTCCGCTGGCATACCAACCGGGCACGCGACCGTGCATATCAATGCCATCGATCTGCACTTGCAGCCGGCGCGACTCGGCCGATGCCTCGCCACGCCACTGCCGGAACGCGTCGGCATACGGGCGCAGTTGCGCCACACGCTCATCGAGTTGGCGACGTCCCAACGGGCCGGAAGGCAGCATCGCGCGGGCACGCAGGCGCTCGTACAGGCGGTCGGTGTCGCCGGCCAACGCGGCGTCGAGAACATGCTGCTGCAAACCGTAGTGATCCAGTCCGCGCGTGGAGGCGAGCAACGGTTCGAGGTCGCTGTCTTCGCCGGCCGGATCGGGCAAGCGCATGCCCAAGCGATGACGCAGAAACTGCCCGGCCGGGTCGGCAAACAAGCGGCGCAGATCGTCGATGGACACGCTGGTGGGCAACGCACTCTCATCGGCCGGCATCGCACCGGCCACCCACGGCGCGAGCGGCTGCCGCTGGCCGACCAAACTGTCCACCGCCGGCCGCCATTGACGGCGATAACTGAAGCGACGCGGGTCGGCGCCGTCTTCGCCCAGCGCACCGAACGCGGCGGCGGCGAATGGTTGCAACGGGTGACGCACCACCAGCGTGTCGATCGCATCGGGGGCGGCATGATACTGCGCGGCGCTCGCCAACAATTCACTGACCAACACGGAAGGTTCGCGCGCGCTGCCATCGCGCGCATCGGCGCCGAGATAGCTCAGGTAAAACACCTCTTGCGCGGAGGCGAACAACTGCAGAAACAGAAACCGGTCGTCCTCGCGCGTGGAGCGGTCGCCATGCCGGCGACGCTCTGTGCCCAGTTCTGCGGTGAGGCGATTGAGCCCGGCGGCCGGGTCGCGACGCGGGAAATCGCCATCGTTCATGCCGAGCAGGCAGATCACGCGGAACGGCAGCAAGCGCATCGGCACCATGCGGCCGAAACTGATGCCGCCGGTGAGCAGCGGCGCGCGCGTATCCGACTCGCCCAGCATCGCGGCAAAATGCGCACGCACAACCTCGGCCGGCACGGTGCCGGCGTACTCGGCGCGCACCGCATCGCGGGCGAATTGGTCGATCAATCTGCGCAGCCGATCCAGCGCGCGCTGTGCACGCGGTGCCGATGGCGTGGTCGGGATCAGTGCCTCCAACAGACCGAGCAGACGCTCGCGCCATTGAACCGGCGTCATCGCTTCGGCCAGCATCGACTGATGGCGTTCGAGCACGCGCAGCAGCCGCAGCAGCGTGTCGAGCGCCGCCAGCGCGCTGCCTTCCAACTGCGGCCATGGCGCCACGCCATCGATGTCGTCATCGGCGCCGCTAGCGTGGCCGAGCAGCAGCCGGTCCAGCGCGAATCGCCAGGTATAGGCGTCGTCGCCCGGTGCCTGCAATTGACGCCGATGCGCCGCGTCCAGCCCCCAGCGCGCACCAGCCGCGTGCAACCAGCCACGCAGACGTTCCAACCCGGTTTCATCCAGGCCGGCAGCTTCGGCAATCGGCGCGCTGGCGAGCAGGTCGAGAATTTCGTGCAGGCCGAAGCGTGCGATCGGCAAACCGAGCAGGGTCAAAAACACCTCGGCCAGCGGCTCGCTCGCCAACGGGCTGGCATCGGCCAATGCATAGGGCAGCGCGTCGTCGTTGCCGTGGCTGCCGAACACCGCGTCCAGATAGGGCGCATACGGGTCGATATCCGGCGACAGCACCGCGATTTCGCGCGGTTGCAGCAGCGGGTCGAAGCGCGGGTCGTCGAGCAGGGCGCGCAGTTGGTCGTGCAGCACCTGCAACTCGCGCAACCGGGTATGGCAGGCGTGCAGCTGCAGGCTGGGGTCGTGCAGATTCACTGCCGGCAACAATGCAGGCACGCCCGGCGCGCGACGATGGAACAAGTCGCTCTGCATGCGCCGTAACAGGCTGTCGCCCAGGCCACCAGCGGCAAGCGCGCGGCGGCCGGATTCGAGCGGGTCGGCGTAGGCGGCGATTTCGGCTAGCGGATGCACCACCTCGTAGTCGCCGACCAGCGCCATGAAGTCGCGCCCGGCCGCACCCCAGGCCTGCAGTAACGGGTTTTCCTGCACCTGCTCGGCAAACAGCTGCACCGCCCCATCCTCGCGACGGCGCTGCCACAGGGTCTGCAGATCGCCCCAATAGCCTTGAGTCGGCGTAGGCAGATAGAAATGCAGCGTGCCCACGCGCGCCTGCGTGGCCAGCACGCGCAGCACGTCGGGCGAAATATTGAGAATGGCGAAGGCGAACAAGCGCTTCGGCAAGCCCTGCGGTAGCGGACCATCCGGGCGCGCGTAGCGATTCAGATACTGGCCGATGCGGCGCGCACGGTACTGACGACCGGAAGCGACCTTGCGCCACAGCCGAGCCTGCGGATCATCGGGATCGGCGCCGCTTTCCCAGCGCAGCAACCAGTCGCGTCGCCACGCCTGGTACTTCTCGAACACGCTGCCCAGCTCGCCGGCCAGTGCCCATGGCTTGAGCGCATCGCCATCGGCCAGATAAGCGGCCAGCGGCGCCAATGCGGCATCGCTGCCCAGATCGGCCTGCAGCGCCTCGTACAAGCGCCACTGCGTGGTCACCATGTCCAGATCGTCCTCGGCCGGACCGAGATTGGACTCCAGCGCGCGCGCGACGCATTCGCCGGGGGTGAGGAATTCCAGATTCGCCGCAACTCCGTGCTCGGCCGCCAGCGTGGATTGCAGCCAGCGCCGCATCGCTACCTGCGGGATCAGCACCACCTCCGGCTGCAGCAACGGCTGCTCCGGCACCGGGCGGCGCAGCTCTTCGGCGAGCAAGGCAGCAAGCGTATCCAGCGCGTTGGAAGGATAGAGACGAAAATCGGGCGCGGAAGTGGTGTGCATGCTTGCATGCATTGTGCCGGATTGAGCACGGCGCACGACGCATTGCATATTTGGTGGACAGCGGACGCGCTTCCATCAACACGAAGGGGATGTCACCGTCATTACATTACCGCCGAAAACCTAGCGTTGACCCTGCCCGCCAAGTACCCCAGGGCCAGTACCCCCGGTCCATGATATTAAGAGCGGCATGTAGGCTCGATCATCTGTTTCTGGCGTATCTGCCACAACACCGCCGCGCTTGAACATTGTCCAGCCTCATGCATGAGACGCCCTGCTGCAAGATCGACCACCGTCGGCAGTGAGCCAGGGACTGATGGCATGCGACAATACTGCACGCGCCGGTTCGGTTATATTCAGCGGTGTGCCAGCTACTCTATGACGTTGCAATTCTGTTAAAGGCCTCGATGACGGCGTCCGCATCTCCTGTCGTGCAGTTATCCGGTGTCCGCATCGATCGCGGCGGGCGGACGATCCTGGGTGAGGTTTCGCTCGACGTGCCGCGCGGCAGCATCACCGCCGTGCTTGGTCCCTCCGGGAGCGGCAAGTCGACGTTGCTGGCTGCGCTGACCGGCGAACTGCGTCCTGTCGCTGGCACGGTCGCCTTGTTCGGCAACCAGATTCCACGCGGTAGCCGGGCGCTGCTCGAGATGCGCCGCAATGTCGGTGTGCTGTTGCAGGGCAACGGCTTGCTGACCGACCTGAGCGTGGCCGACAACGTCGCATTGCCGCTGCGCACCCACACCCGTCTACCGGCACCGGTGCTGCAACGTCTGGTGCAGATGAAACTGCATGCTGTGGGCTTGCTGGCTGCGGCCGATGCCTGGCCGCGCGAGCTGTCCGGCGGCATGGCGCGACGCGTGGCGTTGGCACGCGCGCTGGCGCTGGACCCACCGTTGATGATCTACGACGAACCGCTCACCGGCCTGGACCCGATCGCCTCGGGCGTGATCATGAGCCTGATCCAGCGACTCAACGACAGCCTTGGCCTGACCAGCATCATCGTCAGCCACCACGTACACGAGACGCTGCCGATCAGCGACCAGGCAGTGGTCATCGCCAATGGCGGCATCGTGTTCGCCGGCACGCCCGAGCAACTGCAGGACAGCACCGATCCGCTGGTGCAACAGTTCCTGCATGGCCAGCCGGACGGCCCGATCGCTTTCGATGCCGCGCCGCGTCGCGACCGGAGTGCTGCCTGATGGCTGTGGTCGCTTCGATTCGCGCGTTCGGCCGTGCCGGACTGTTCTCGCTGACTGTGCTGCGCGGCTCGCTGCCCACGCGCGATTTCATCTCCGAGCTGGTGCGCGAGATCTACAAGGTTGGCGCGCGTTCGCTGCCGATCATCGCCGTCGGCGGCGCCTTCGTCGGCTTGGTACTGACCTTGCAAGGCTATCGCACCCTGACCACCTACGGTGCGTCGGATGCGTTGTCCACCTTGCTGGGCCTGTCGCTATACCGCGAACTGGCGCCGGTACTGACTGCCCTGCTGTTCATCGGCCGCGCCGGCAGTTCGATCGCCGCCGAGCTCGGTTTGATGCGCGCCACCGACCAAATCAAGGCGCTGGAACTGATGGCCATCGACCCGGTCGCCAAGGCCGTGGCTCCCCGGTTCTGGGCGGCGGTACTGACGGTGCCGCTGCTGACCGGCGTGTTCTGCTCGCTGGCGATCACCGGCGGCTATTTCGAGGCCGTGCACGTGCTGGGCATCGACAACGGCACGTTCTGGTCGGGGTTGAGCAATAGCGTTGACTTCTGGGAGGACTTCGGAGTGGCGATGCTCAAGTCGGCGATTTTCGGCGGCACCGCCGCGCTGGTCGCCGCCTATGTGGGCTTCCATGCCGAACCGACCATCGAAGGCACCTCGATCGCCACCACCCGCGCGGTGGTGAACGCCTCGTTGCTGGTGCTGATGTTCAACTTCGTTCTTTCAGCAATGTTGTTTAGGTGAGTGGAATAACTATGGCCATGCGTGGACCACGACTCGAATTCGCCGTCGGCGCCTTTTTGCTGCTGACCCTGGCCTCGCTGCTGGTGTTGGCGGTGGCATCGACCAACCAGCGCTGGGGCTTGGGTTCCAGCCAGTACACGCTAACCGCGCGCTTCAGCCAGATCGGCCAGCTGCGTGCGCAGGCACCGGTGAAGATAGGTGGCGTGACCATCGGCAAGGTGTCCGATATCGGCCTGGATCCGACAAAGTTCGACTCGGTGGTGACGCTGTCGCTGGACACCAAATACAAGGATCTACCCGCCGACACCTCGGCCGGCATCTTCACCAGTGGATTGCTTGGCGAAAGTTATGTCGGGCTGCAGCCGGGCGGCGACCCGGAAACGCTCAAACCGGGCGAAGAAATCGGCTTCACCCAGCCCGCAGTGGATCTGCTGCAGCTGGTCGGCAAGTACATGTTCAGTGGCGGTGGTGATAAATCCGCCGCAGACGGCCAGGCGCCAACGCCTGCCCAGACCGCTTCCCCCTCTACGGAACCGCACCAATGAAAACCACCCTGATTTCCGCCATCCTGGCCTCGACCCTGCTGGTATGTGCACCGGCCACCGTGCTGGCACAGTCCGCTGCCGCCAGCGCTCCTGCGCAGGGCGCGGCAACCAAGACCGTCATCGACAGCAGCACCCGCATCATGGGCACGCTGGAACAGCGCCGTGCCGAGTTCCGCAGCAATCCGGTCGCGCTGCGCCAGTACATCGACGGCGAATTGAGCAAAACCTTCGACCGCGACTATTCGGCCCGTCTGGTGCTGGGCGTACACGGCCGCGGCGCCTCGGATGCGGACATCAAGCTGTTTGCCGATGCGCTGGCCGACAACCTGATGCAGCGTTACGGCACCGCGTTGCTGAACTTCGAAGGCAAGCCGAACTTCCGCGCCAAGTCCGAGAGCGCGCTGCCGGGCAACCGCGGCGTCAAGGTCTCCACCGATCTGCTGCGCGCCGGCAACGACCCGACCCCGGTCGATTACCTGATGCGCAATACCGGCGGCCAGTGGAAGATCTTCGACGTGATGATCGAAGGAATCTCCTACGTGCAGACATTCAAGAGCCAGTTCGACGGCCCGCTACGCGAGAAGGGTATCGCCAAGGTCGCCGCAGAGCTGCGTAGCGGCAACCTGCAGGTCGGTGCGGCACCGGCCAATGGCAAGTAACAGTTCCGTGCAACGCAATGGCGAGGCGCTGGTGCTCACCGGTGTGCTCGACCGTGCGGCGGTCGTCACAGCCTGGCCGCAGGCGATCGCGCAATTGAACGGCGTGCGCACGCTGGACCTTTCCGGCATCCAGCGCCTGGACAGTGCCGGCGTGGCGATGCTGTCCGAACTGGCTGCGCGGTTGCGCGGCAACGGTTCCGGTCCTTTTTCGGTGATGGGCGGGGCGTCCGGTCTGGACGAATTGCGCGCCGCTTACCGTTTGTCCCCTACCCTCGATTTTCAGGCCTGAGCGCCACTCCATGACCCAGTTCCGCTGCTTTCCCCTGTTGGCCTGCCTGTTGCTTCTTGGTGCCTGCGCCAGTCAAGCGCCCAAATTCGCCCCACCGTCGGCCAGCGCCGGCACCGCACCGGCCCAGGCGCCGGTGCGCGACGACGCCGGAATGACCGCGCAGCCGACCGCGGCTGGTGCCGCTACGCCGGATACGCTGCCTGCCACCGCCGCGCCTGCCGACCAGGCCATTGCGGATGCTGGTGCTGGTGCTGGTGCTGGTGCTGGTGCTGGTGCTGGTGCTGGTGCGCAGGGTGCGCCTACCGCCGCCGAAGGCGACTTCGATGCGTTATATGGCACGACCACGCCGCAGACCGATGCCAACGGTGCGCCTGCACAGCCCGGTGCGGCGCCGTCCTACGATCCGTGGGAGCACTACAACCGTGGCATGCACCGCTTTAACATGGCGGTGGACCGTGGCGTGGCGCGTCCGTTGGCGACCGCCTACACCAAGGTGGTGCCGCAACCGGCGCGCCTGGGCGTGACCAACTTCTTCGACAACCTCGGCACGCCGCTGACCATGGTCAACCAGCTGCTGCAGGGCCACCCGGTGTTTGCGGTGCAGTCGCTGGGCCGTTTCGTCATGAACACCACGCTGGGTGTGGCCGGTCTGTTCGATCCGGCGTCTGCGGCAGGTATCCCGCGCCGTAGCGAAGACTTCGGTCAGACGCTGGGTGTCTGGGGTTGGCGCAATTCGCGTTACTTCGAGTTGCCGCTATTCGGGCCACGCACGGTGCGCGACACTGTCGGCCTGGGCGGCGACATTCCGCTGTCACCGTTGCGCCAGATCGACGACAGTGGCCTGCGCTTCGGATTGCAGGGCTTGCAGCTGGTGGATACGCGCTCGCAGCTGATGTCGCTAGATTCGCTACGCGACCAAGCACCTGATGAATACGCACTGACCCGCGATGCCTGGATGCAGCGCCGTAACTATCAGATCGTGCGCGACCTGCCCAGCCATCGTGAAAAGAAAAACGAGCTACCCGACTATCTGCGCGAAGACAAGGACAGCACGGTGCCGGTGGATGCGATGCCGATCCCGCAGTGGATTCGTTGAACGGATGAATTGGTGGGCTGCAATACACACAAAAGCTCGGGAACGATCTCGGGCTTTTGTGTTGATGAAGCCAACACTGCCACTTTGGCGCTGCACACTTGTTTGCATGTATCAGGGCTTGTCAGGCTACACGTAATGTTCAAGACGTGACCTGCCGCGAGTTGAGGACACTCTAAAAAACCCAAGAAACGAGACATTCGCATCGAACCTCTGGTAAACACAGTTAATTTTCATCGGGTGCAATGTCAGAAACCGAGGTTTTTAGAGGTTCCGTTGAATGGAGAGCGAACTGTCACCGCCCATTTAGCTCCCGGAATGCAAGCGTCTGCATAAGAGCTTATTCCGTACCAAAGAGCGAAAACGCATTGATTTTCATAGTGTCTAACTTACGTAAAAATCCCCCTCATGCCTGCTCATCGGCACCGGCTGCCATCGCTGATTCGTGGCTCTCGAAGAACCGTTGATCATCGCCCTTGGCGATATATGACGTGTACTCCGACTGCTGAATGAAGTGCCGCTTGTAGAGATCTGCTACAGATGCCAACGCCGCATTCACTGCATGACGCAGGTGTGCATCGTCGGCGGGGACATCGGGGGCGAAGCGATCGATGACCTGGCCGTCGCGGCCGATCAAGAATTTTTCGAAGTTCCACAGCACGCTCGGTGCCGGGTTGGGCGCGATGCCGTAGCCGGCCAGCTCTTTGCGCATCGGACCGTCGCCAGCAGGCAGGCGCTGGTCATTGCCTGGTACAGCGGATGGATGTCCGCACCGGTGATGGCGATCTTGCAAAACATCGGGAACGTGACGTCATAGGTGAGCTGGCAAAACTGAGCGATATCCGTAGAGCGCGCTGAGCATAACCGCGCTGGGCAGACGCGAGCGATACCGAGATTTTTCGCATGCACCGGATACGCGCAATCGAATGCGGACATGCGTGCAAGAGGCGCGTGCCTGTCGTGCCGAATGCGACGCGAACGATGCATCGCCATCATTGGCATCTACCATGCCAATGCCACGCAATTCAGCCGCGCAGCGACATTATTTAGAGTGGCTAAGAAACCCACTGCGCAGCCGCCAGGTGGTGGATGCGGACGGCGCGAAGAAACCGGAGTGTACGCGTGGTACATGCCGATTCCGAGCACTGACCGCGCCCGCCTGGCGGTGAGCGCAGTCGTTTTGTTAGCCGCTATATAAGGGCCTCATCGCGCCCGAGGGCGCTCCTACGTCGTCCTCTCTCCTCTGCGGTGCCGTTGGCACGCAAGTAGTGGCAGTGCCGCATTGCGGCACACAGCCGGATTACTCCTGCTCGTGATTGTTGTCTTCTTCGCTACTGCTAGCCGTGTCGTCGCTATCGGCATCGTCCAGCACTGCTTGCGAGTGCTCGCTGGACAAGGTTTCCACACCACGCAAACGGCGCTCGATGGTGCGGGTTTTGCGGCCTGCATCGCCCAGGGTCTTGCCGACGGTGTTGATCTGTCGTTCGGCCTTTTCCAGGATGCCGGCGAATTTGCCGAACTCGCTCTTGACCGCGCCGAGCACGCCCCACACTTCGCTGGAGCGCTTCTCGATGGCCAGGGTGCGAAAGCCCATCTGCAAACTGTTGATCAACGCGGTAAACGTGGTCGGGCCGGCAATCACTACGCGGTGTTCGCGCTGCAAGACATCGACTAGGCCGGGGCGGCGGATGGTTTCGGCGTACAAGCCCTCGGTAGGCAGGAACATCACCGCAAAATCGGTGGTGTGCGGCGGGCAGACGTATTTGTCGCTGATCGACTTGGCCTGGATGCGGACTGCGCGCTCCAGCAAATTGCCGAGCACGCGGATCTGTTCGATATCGCCGGCTTCCTGTGCGTCGAGCAGGCGCTCGTAATCTTCGCGCGGGAACTTGGAATCGATCGGCAGCCACACCGGGGTGTCTTCGTGGCCACGGCCTGGCAGACGCACTGCGAAGTCCACCGCCTCGTTGCTGTCCGGGCGCACCCGCACGCTGCGCGAATACTGCTCGGCGGTGAGGGTCTGCTCGAGGATGTTGTCCAGCTGCACTTCGCCCCAGCCACCCCGGTGCTTGACGTTGGTGAGTACGCGCTTGAGATCGCCCACGCCGGTGGCCAGCTGCTGCATTTCGCCCAGGCCGCGCTGCACTTGTTCCAGCCGTTCGGATACGAGTTTGAAGGAGGCATCCAGGCGCGTGTTGAGCGTGGTCTGCAGTTTTTCATCGACGGTGGCGCGCATCAGTTCGAGCTTGCTGGCGTTGTCGTTCTGCAGATTGGCCAACTGCTGTTCCAGCGTGGCGCGCATCTCGCCGATGCGCAATTCGTTGCGCTGGGTGAGCTCGTTCAAGCGTTGGCCCAAGGCGTCGGTGAAGCGCTGCTGCGACTCACCGGCCTCCTGCCGGCCCTTGCGGGAATCTTCGGCCAGCGCTTGGCGCAAAGCGGCCATATGGGTGTCGGTCCGCGCGATCAGTTCGGTCAGTTGCTGGCCGAACACGTGGATGCGGGTTTCCTGTTGCTGGTCGAAGCCTTCCAGTTGAGTGCGCAGTTCGGTCAGGCGCAGGGTGAGCAGTTCGGCGGTGCGTTGTTGGGCCTGGCCGCTTTCTGCGCGTGCCTTGCGTGCGTCTTCGCCCAGCGCGTCGCGTAGTAGGGCCAGGCGCTGATCGGTGCGCGTGGACAATTCGGTGAGGTTGCGCGCGAAGGTCTCCAGGCGGCCGTCCTGCTGCCGCGCCAGGCCTTCGAGCTGCTCGCGCAATTCGCCCCGCCCGTCGCGTTGCTCGGCGCGCAGTGCCAGCTCCAGGCCGCTGGTGGAGGGACGTCGCAACAGTGCGATCAGCTGCAACACGAGGACTACGACGAGTAGTCCGAGAAGGATCAGGGATTCGGATGCCATGCGTGCAGTGTAGCGGTGCCGGTCGCAACAGCTGCGTCAGTGACGCGCGCGTTGCGGTGTCGGTCGTCGATGCAGCGGTATGGCAATCGCGATGGTCACTCGGGCGTGGTCGCCTACGCGTTGGCCGAGTGGGCGATTGTGGGGGGCGCTGCTGCGATGATTCACTGAACCGGCGCGCAGCAGACGCATCGCAGTGCGCCGGGCAGTCGCGCATCCAGCTCAACTTGCCGCATTCATCAGCAAAGACCCACATGCTGGAAATTTACGCAAAGCCGACTTCGATCAACGTGCGCAAGGTGCTTTGGCTGTGCAAGGAGTTGGCGCTGGACTACACGCTGCACGCGTATGGCAGCGGATTGGAGTCGGTCGATAGGCCGTCGATAGGCCAGAGTTTCGCGCGCTCAATCCTGACAGGCTGGTGCCGGTAATCCGCGATGGCGATATGGTGTTGTGGGAAATCGAACACGATTTGTCGTTATCTCGCCACGCCCAGCCAACGCAAGGATCTGCTACCGAGCGCGCCGGTCGCACGTGCGGTGGTCGAGCAATGGATGGATTGACAAGCGACCGAACTCAACACCGCCTGGCGCCATGCATTCATGGCCAGCGTGCGCGGCAACGCGGCTGTGGTTCCGGATCGGCATGGCGGCCACCGCGCTGGTGCTGCTGTGGTTCAACTTCTGGGGCCACGACGCTAACGGCGCGGCGCCGCGCTTGCTTGACTGGACTGGCTTTGCTGCCGATATGGTTGGTTTTGGCGGTGCTTGGGCAGTGCAGTTGATCTATCGCAACGTGCGCCCGCCGCATCGTCCGTCCGTCCGTCCAATAAACGATGCGGCATGTCTGCGTTGTGCGGTCGACACGGCGGCGCGCTTTGGCGGCATGACCTTGCACAGATAGCTTTGCTGCTGCGCCTTGGGCGACACTCGCGAATTCTTCAGATTTCTACGAGGTCCGCATGTCGTCTTGGCTCAGGCGTAAATCCATCGATCAGGTCACCGTGCACGAAGCCGGCCGGCAGCTGGTCCGCAGCCTGAGTTGGCCGCATCTGATCGGGCTCGGCATCGGCGCGATCGTTGGCACCGGCATCTACACGCTGATCGGCGTGGGTGCGGACAAGGCCGGCCCTGCGGTGCTGTTGTCGTTCGTCGCCGCCGGCATCGTGTGCGCCTGCGCGGCGCTGGCGTATGCGGAAATGGCGACGATGATGCCGGCTGCCGGCAGCGCCTATACGTACAGCTACACCGCACTCGGCGAGAGCATCGCCTGGGTAGTGGGCTGGAGTCTGGTGCTGGAATACTCGCTGGTGGTGAGCACGGTGGCGGTGGGGTGGTCCGGCTATTTCGTCGGCTTCCTGCAATGGCTGGGTGTACAACTGCCACACGCCTTGATCGCCGGGCCGCACGCCGGCGGCATCGTCAACCTGCCCGCGGTGGTGATCACTTTCCTGGTGGCCGGCGTGCTGATTGCCGGCACCAAGGAAAGCGCCACGCTCAACGCGGTGTTGGTGGTGCTGAAGATCGTGGCGCTGGGCGTGTTCGTGGCGATCGCGCTGCCGGCGTTCGACAGCGCCAACCTGCAGCCGTTCATGCCGTATGGCTTCTCCAAGGCGGAAGGGCCCGATGGCGTGGAGCGCGGAGTCATGGCCGCAGCGGCGATCATCTTCTTCGCATTCTATGGCTTCGATGCAATCTCCACCGCGGCCGAAGAAACCAAGAACCCGGGACGCGATCTGTCGATAGGCATCGTCGGTTCGATGATCGGCTGCACGCTGATCTATGTACTGGTGGCGCTGGCGGCGGTGGGCTCCATGAGCTTCACCGTGTTCGGTAAGAGCCCGGAGCCGTTGGCGCTGATCCTGCGCGAACTCGGCCACGGCAAGGCGGCGTTGGTGATCGGTGCGGTGGCGATCATCGCGCTGCCGACGGTGCTGCTGGCGTTTCTGTACGGGCAGAGCCGCATCTTCTTCGTGATGTCGCGCGATGGCTTGCTGCCGCGTGGGTTGTCGAAGGTCGACGTACGCACCGGCACGCCGGTGGCGACCATGTTGTTCACGGCGGTGTTGGTGGCGGCGTTGGCGGGTGTGGCGCGAATGGATGAAATCGCAGCGTTAGCCAATGCCGGAACCTTGGCTGCGTTTACCGCAGTAGCCGCGTGTCTGCTGGTGCTACGGGTGCGCGAGCCAACGCGTACGCGCTCCTTCCGCACGCCATTGGCGTGGGTGGTAGGGCCGGTGGCGATCGGCGGCTGTCTGTATCTGTTCTGGAGTTTGCCGAGTAAGACGCAGCTGTGGTTTTTGGTTTGGAATGTGATTGGGGTGGTGGTGTACGTGGCCTATGGGCGACGCAATAGTCGGTTGGGTAAGGCTGGGTGAGATGGACTCCTTGAGTCTCGTCGGGACATTGACCCCAGCATGGAGTGGAGGTGGCGGGTAGCGCCGGATCAGCGTAAGGCAGTGGCGAGAATGCTGGCCTCCCCCCCCTCCCCCCCCCACCACTAAAAACGTTTACATGCTAGCCATCGGCTTTGGTCGTGCTCGGTTGAATGAGCCAGCGGGTTGCTAGCGCTGGTTGCTGGTACCGGTGCCGCGACGTGCGCGGCGCAGCGAATACAGCGAGTGGTCGGCGCGATCGACCACCGCCGCCAGCGCTTCACCCTCCTGGCGTAGGGCGGTGCCCAGGGTGAACTGGATCGGCGCAGCGTCGGCGGCCGCCATGTAGTCGCGCGCCAACGCGTCCAGCTGCGGCTGGGTGGGCTGATGCAGCAGTACCAGGAATTCGTCGCCGCCCAGGCGCACCAAGCGGTCCTGATGACGCAGCGGCTGGTTGAGGAACCAGGCCATCTGCACCAGTACCTCGTCGCCGCGCTGATGGCCGTGGGTGTCGTTGACCAGCTTGAACTTGTCCAGATCCACCACGATGCAGCCCCAGCGCATGCTGGGGTCACGCTTGTCCAGCTCGTCCAGGAAGCGGCGGTTATAGCAGTTGGTGAGCGGGTCGGTAAACGACCATTCCAGCAGCTGCTTTTCCTGCTGATGCTGGTTGGTGATGTCCTGAGCGTGCGCCAGCACGATGGTGGCGTCCGATTCCACATCGAGCACGTTGCGATACTGCCAGTGGCGCAGGCCGCCATCGCCGGCGATTAGCTCGATCACGCCCGCGTCCTGGCCATCGAGCACCATGCGCGACAGATAGCCGCGCACCGCGGCGTGGTGTTCCGGGCGCACGAATTCCAGCATGTAGCGGCCTTCCATGTCGTCCACACTGCGGCCCAGCGAACGCGCCGCGGCCGGGTTGACGCTGACCAGGCGGCCTTCCATGTCGTGGGTGAAGATCAAGCCCAGGCTGTACTGGAACATCTTGCGGAACTTGCGCTCGCTGGCGGCCAGTGCGTCGACCGCACGATGGCGGTCGGTGACGTCCTGGACGGCACCGATCAGGCGCATCCGCCCGTTCACATGCTCCACCGAGCCGGTGCTGTGCACCCATAAATGACGGCCAGTGGCACTGACCAGCGGCAGCTCCAGATCCCACGGCGTACCGTCGCGCACGCAGGCCTCGACCGCCTCGGTGATGACCGCCCGCGCTTCCAGCGGATAGAACGCAATCGCCTCGCCCAGGGCGGGCCGGTAACCGGGCGGCACGTCGTGCAGGCGGCAGGTCTGGTCCGACCAGCTCAGCGTGCCGCTGGCCAGGTCCACTTCCCAGCCGCCGACTCCGGCGACCCGGCCGGTGCGCTCCAGGAACGCTTCGCTCTCGCGCAGGCGCTGCTGCAGTTGGTCATTGGCGGCCTGGCGCTCCAGCATCACCCGGCGCTGCTCCAGGCCTTCGGCGGCAACCTTGGCCAGTTGCTGCAGGGCCTGCAACTGCGCCGGCTCCAGCGCACGCGCGCGTTGATCGATCACGCACACGGTGCCCATGCGCAGTCCGTCGGGCAGCACGATCGGCGCGCCGGCGTAGTAGCGGATGCCGGGCGCATCGGTGACCAGAGCGTTGTCGTGGAAGCGTGGGTCCGACGGTGCATCGCGCACTTCCATCACCGCATCGCCCTGAATGGTGTAGGCGCAAAATGCCAGCTCGCGTGGGATTTCGGAGACCCCTGGCAGGCCGATATTGGCCTTCCACCATTGGCGGCGTTCGTCCACCAATGAAACAAGCGCGATCGGGGTGCCCGCGATGACCTGCGCGGCAGCGGCCAGCGCATCGAAGAACGGTTCGGCGTCGGTATCGAGCACCTGCAACAAGGCAAGACGCGCTAAGCGCTGCGCCTCGGTGAAGGTGGATGACACGGCGGTATCGCACTGATTCAACGGAAAGCTCGCTCGTCCCCGGCCAGTCTGCCCAGTCTAGCGGACTGGGCATACGCGCTAAGCCTGCATTACGTGCGCCACTACGCAAGTTACGTTGCGCGTGCCATCGATGCGTACCGTGCCAGCTCAGTCGGCGCTGTGCTCCCCGGTTGCAGCAGGGTCGTCGCGCATCTGCAAGGCCAGATACAGGCGCATGCAATCGTCGGTGCGGGTCAGGTCCACCCTACATAGTTACTGGATGCGCTGCGTGCGGTCATCCAGCGTAGTGCGGTGGATCGCCAGCGCCTTGGTGGTTGGCGCCATGCGCATGCGGGCACCGAACCAAACCGACAGCGTCTTCAACAATTGGCCACGGCGTTAAACACCACCGGCCGATGCGCAGCGTGGCGCGCGTCGTTCGCGCGCACCAGGCATGCAAACCTACCCCGTGCCGCGTCAGGACGAGCAGCATGAGTGCGGCCCGTGCGACGCATCCGCGCGCTGTCGTCACTGCACTTGTTCAACTGCAGGCACTTGCGCCAACGCCCGGCCCACCTGCAGCGCCGCAGCGACGTTGCGCACGGCGATACGCACGTTGCTGGCGGCCTCGGTCAGGGCTTGCTCCAGCGTGCAGACACGATGCACCACCGCGAACATCACCGCGATGCCATGGCCATGCAGCAGCCAGGCGCCGTTGCGCAGGCAACCGGCAATGGCGATCACCGGTTTGCCGTGTCGCTGCGCCACCCGCGCCACGCGGACGGGGGGTCTTGCCGTGCAAGCTCTGGCAGTCGAGACGGCCTTCGCCGGTGATGACCAGATCGGCCTCGGCTACCAGCGCATCCAACCCAAGCGCCTGGCCGACGATCTGCACACCCGGTCGCAGCTGCGCACCCAGGTAGGCCACCGGCGCCGCACCCAGGCCAACGGCCGCGCCGCCACCGGGTAGGTCGTGCAAGCGCACTCCCAGGTCGCGTTGCAACACGTCGGCGTAGTGCTGCAGATTGGTATCGAGCTGGCGGACCATGCTCGGGGTGGCTCCCTTCTGCGGGCCGAACACCGCCGAGGCGCCGGTCGGGCCGATCAGCGGGTTGTCCAGATCGCAGGCCACCTCGAACTGACAATCCTGCAGGCGCACGTCCAGACACTCGGTGTCGATGCGCGTCAGTGCCGCCAGTGCACCGCCGCCCGGGCCGATCGCTTCGCCTTGCGCATCCAACAGTCGCGCGCCCAATGCCTGCGCCAGCCCGGCGCCGCCGTCGTTGGTGGCGCTGCCGCCGATGCCGGTGATGAAGCGCCGCGCGTCTGCATCCAGCCCGGCCAGGATCAACTCGCCCACACCTGCGGTACCGATGCGCAGCGGCGCGCGCTCGGCCGGCGACACCAAGGCCAGGCCACTGGCGGCAGCCATTTCGATCACCGCGGTGCGGCCGTCGACGATCAGGCCGAAGAACGCCTGCACCGGGGTGCCGAGCGGGCCGCTGACCGTGTAGTCGATCACCCGCCCGCCAGTGGCGGCGACCAGCGCGCCGACCGTGCTTTGGCCGCCATTGGCGACCGGCACCTTAGCTGCAGTGCCGGTCAGGGAAAACCTCGCGGACGCCGGCCTCGATCTGGATGGCCACCTCCATCGCGGACAGGCTTTCCTTCTACGAATCGGGGGCGATGACGATCTTCATGGGAACACTCGCTTGTACGGACGCATCACTGGTTCACCGCCCGCGCCGACACACGCAGTACCAGCGCGGTGCTGTGAGTGGTGTCCTGGATCCAGCCCATCAGGTACGGGCTGACGAAGCCGGCGACCTGGCCGGTGGAATTGATTAGTGCCAGCCCACCTGCGGCGGCGGCGGCGCTGAGAAAACCGTTGATCAGCGGCCAGAACAGTGGCAAGCCGCTGACCGCACCCATCGTGGCCAAGGTCATGCCGAACAAGGCCAGGCCCAGGTTGTCGGTGACGCTGGCGGCAATGCACAGCCCCGCCGCGCCCACCAGCAACGCAATCACCAGATGCCAGCGCGCGCGTCGCGGCGGTCGGCCGAGCGCCTCACCCCCACCATGAACACCGCTGCGGCCAGGTACGGGATGGCGCTCATCAGGCCGATCCGGTTCGGGTCGGTGACGCCGTTAGCCTGGATGATCGACGGCAGCCAGAAGTCGATCGCATACACGCCGCTCTGGATGCAGCCGCTCTGGACGCAGAAGTACACCGTACCCAGCAACCACACCGCCTGGTTGCCCACCAGCGCGCTCAGCGAGGTGAACGCGCCGGCCGGCTTGCACGCCTCGATCTGCCAGCGCGCGCGTCGCTGAAAAATGGCTGAAGATCCAGCCCGACAACGGCCCGCCCAGCACCCCGGAGTTCGGGATGGCCGACATGAACATGGTCATCACCCGGCCGTGCTGAGCGCGCGGTAACCAGCACGTCAGATACAGCACGATGCCGGGGTACGCACGAACATCAGACAGGTCGACAACAGGCCCCAGCTGACCATCATGATCGCCACCCATATGCGCGCGCCGATGCCTTGCAGGATCAGGTTGCTGGGCACCCCGCAGGCCAGATAACCAATGAAGAAGATGCCCGCGCCCAGACCGTAAATGGCCTGGCTCATGCCTAAGAGCGGCTACAAAACGTAGCGAGCAGTCGATCAGATGAGTGCGGACGGCGCGCAGGAACGGAGTGTACGCCCGGTACATGCCGATTCCGAGCACCGGCCGCGCGCCCCTGGCGGTGAGCGCAGTCGTTTTGTTAGCCGTTCTTAAGTCGCCGAGCATCTGCAGCCTCCCTGTCGATGGACGTGCAGCCGCGTCATGTGCTGCTCACTTCAGTCGTCGAGTTCGGCCAGGCGTGCGCGCACGCTCTCAACATCGATGTGCTCACGCACATGCGGCCACTGCCGTGCCCACACCGAGCGAAACACGATCCACGCACCGAACACGCCCAGACAGGTAGAACCCAGGGCCAACACCAGCGGATGCAGCGGCGAGCCGTTGCCGGTCTGGAACAAATACATGAAAGCCCCGGAAAACAGCAGCCAAACACCAAACACCGGCCAGTTGCTGGCTAGCAGACTGGCATTGGGCCGCTCGATCTGCCGCAGCAACCGGGTCAGCGCTTTGCGTTCGTCATCGTCGCTGGCATTCATCGCATGGTCCGCTCCACGGGTTGATCGCCGTTTAGACGACGCGGCAGAACACGGCCTTCAAATAGCGCGACTCCTGCACGTGCGCCATGAACGGATGGTCCGGGCCGGCACCGGCCACTTTCAGGATCTGAATGGTACGCCCGGAGAAATACGACGCGCGCCGCAGCATGTCCAAAAACTCCTGCTCGGCCACCAGGCCGGTGCACGAGAAAGTGGCGAACAGGCCACCAGGCTTGACTACGCCCAGCGCCAGCTTGTTCATGTCCAGATACTTCTTCAGCGCCGGAATCACCTGCTCGCGGTCGCGCGTCATCTTGGCCGGGTCAAGGATCACCACATCGAACTGCTCACCGCGATTGGAGGCATCGCGCAGCCACGGAAAGATGTCGGCCTGTACGAACTTCGGACGCACGTTGTTGAGCTTGGCGTTGCCCTTGGCGATGGCGATCACGTCTTCGTCGATGTCCACGCCCAGCACCTCGGACGCACCGCGCGCGGCCGCATACATCGCAAAGCCGCCGGTGTTGCAACACAGGTCCAGCACGGTCTTGTCCTTGACCTGCTCGCTCAGCCATTGGCGGTTTTCGCGCTGATCGGCGAAGAACCCGGTCTTGTGCGCACCGGCCGGGTCGGCACGGAACTTGATGCCGTACTCGGTGATCACCGACGCTTCGGTGGTGGTGTTGCTGTGGAAATCGAAGCTTTCTTGTTTCTGCACATGTTCGTCGGCAAAGCTGTGGAAGCGGCAGCCCGGAAACTGTTCGCGCAGCGCCTCGTAGATCCATTCGCGATGGCGGAACATGCCGGCGGCAAAGAACTCCACCACCACCAGATCGCCGTAGCGGTCCACTACCAGGCCGGACAGGCCGTCGCCCTCGCTGTGCACTACGCGCCAAGCGTCGGACACCGCATCCAGGCTCAGCCAGTCGCGGCGCAGACTCACCGCCGCAGCGATCGTGCGCGAGAACCAGCCCGCATCCACCGGCACCGATCGATCGGTTTCCAGGATGCGCACAGCAATGCGCGAATGGCCGTTATAGAAGCCGCGGCCGATCCACTCCCCGTCCACGCCGACCACATCGACAATGGTGCCGGGTTTGGGTTTGGCGGCGGGCTTTTCCACCAGCTTCTGGAAGATCCACGGGTGGCTGGAGCGCCAGGCATTCTTGAGACGGACGACAGGGACTGGAGGATTCATTGGCCCATTGTATCCGGCTGAATTGACGTGCCTGCCCCAGGCACGCAGAATCGGACGCATAAGGGGAGTAGCTCACAGCGTTGTCGCCGTCATGACGAGCCCGCCACGTGCAGCGCTCCGGTGCAATGGCAACCGGTCCCATACCGGTTGTGAGCGAGACCTTCGCCGCGCAGGCGAAGTTCCGTCACCTGGAATCCATGATGTCCATGTCACAAGGCCTCAGCCCACCGGCTGTCCAGGTCGCTTTCACTTCGGGGATTCTTGATGCAAACCATTGGCAATGTCTGGTTATGGGGCGGGTTCGCGATCGTGGTGATCGTGGCGCTGTTGGTCGATCTGGTGCTGATGCGCCACGGCGGTGCCCACAAGGTCACCTTCAAGGAAGCCACCTGGTGGAGCATCGGCTGGGTGCTGCTGGCGCTGGCCTTCAACGCGGGCCTGTGGTGGTACCTGCAGTCCAGCGCCGGTGAGGCGGTGGCCAATCGCATCGGGCTGGAATTCCTGACCGGCTACCTGGTCGAAAAGTCACTGGCGGTCGACAACATCTTCGTCTTCCTGATGGTCATGACCTACTTCGGCGTGCCCGAAGAACAGCGCCAGCGCGTGCTGATCATCGGCGTACTGGGGGCAATCGTGCTGCGCGCGATCATGATCTTTGCAGGCTCGGTGCTGCTGACCAAGTTCCATTGGCTGCTGTACGTATTCGGCGCCTTCCTCCTACTGACCGGCATCAAGATGTGGTTCTCCGCCGGCAAGGAGCCGGATCTGGAATCCAACCCGGTGCTGCGCTGGATGCGCGGCCATCTGCGCCTGAGCCCGCAGTACGACGGCCATGCGCTGAGCGTGATCAAGGACGGCAAGCGATGGTTTACGCCGTTGTTCGTGGTGCTGATCCTGATTGCGGTGATCGATGTGATCTTCGCGGTGGACAGCATTCCGGCGATCTTCGCGATCACTACCGACCCGTTCATCGTACTGACCTCCAACGTGTTTGCGGTGCTGGGCCTGCGCGCGATGTTCTTCCTGCTGGCCGGCATGGCCGACCGCTTCCACCTGCTGCCGTACGGCCTTGCGGTGATCCTGGTGTTCATCGGCACCAAGATGATGATCATCGACATCTACAAGATCCCGGTGCTGGTCTCGCTGGCGGCGGTGATCGTGATCCTGGTTCTCACCATCGTGCTGAGCCTGCTGCGGCCGCCCAAGCCAGCCCGTCATTGACGAGCGGGATTAGGGAAGCTCTGAACAATTAGCCACGCCAGGCGGCGATGCGCTCCAGGGTGCCCATCACGCGGGCCGCCGGCAGGTTCAGGTCTACCTCGATGGCCAACGCTTCACGGCTGAAGTCGTCGATGATGTTGAACGTGCGAAAGTAGCGTCCGTCCCACAGCGTATCGGACATCAAATCGATCGACCAACCCGCGTCGAGCCGATCGCCGCACACCAGCGGCTGCGGATGCCGCCTCGGCACGCGGCCGTCGCAAATTTCGCTTGATCAGGCAGTACACGCGCCGTACCTTCCTGTGATTCCACGCCAGCCGCGCCGGCCAATGCACTGGAACAACCTCCCGAAGCCGCGCTCGGGAAAGCGTTCGACCAACTCCGATAGCACCGCGATCACTTCCTCGTCCCGGTCGGGCCGAGGCACGTCGCGCGCCGTGGAGCGCACCGTGGGTTTCCTTGGGGCTAGTGTGACCCGAGACCTCTGGTTATGCGTGGACTGATTTTAGGGGGAGGTGACAGGATGAGGCACGCCGCCGTTTCGCCAGCGGAGCGCAGGAATTGCCGCAGCCTCGGGCATGTTGGCAAGCGCGGGGGTGACGCGCGCAGCCTGGGGTTGTGTATGCTCGGGGGGTGGAAACCCTCTCACCCGCCGAGATTGTCGAGCAGATCGCCGAGTTGCGACGCGCCCACCGTGCGTTGGACGAAGAGATCCGGCGCGTGCCCGCGAACATGGAAGACGAGTTGCAGATGAAGCGCTTGAAGAAGCGCAAGCTGCATATCAAGGACTGTATTACGCGGCTGGAGATGGAGCTGGTGCCTGACGAGCCGGCTTGAGACTCTGTGTTCGGTGGCTTGGGTTCGCTTTGGGATAGCGCGAATCCAGGCACGGTTACAGGTAGTCTGGTCAGCCGGCGATGGGGGCAGGGGCGTGGTTCATCGCGACTGCCTGCTTGGGCCGAGGCACATCGCGTTGGTCGCTTCGACTGTATCCTCGCCCCAACCCCTCTCCCGGGGAAGAGAGGCTTTTCGCTGCCTTCTTGGCTCCATTCTGCCGCCTGGCTTGTCCTCAGCCCGCCCGCAGCAGGATCTTGCCGCGACGCCCGGGTTCAGCGCTTGCCGCTGCCGCTTTGTCCGCATCTTCCAGATCGAACACCGCTTCCACAGGCAAGGCCAGTCTGCCGTCGAGCGCGGCGTTCAGCAGTTCCCCGATCATGCGGCGCTTGTCCTCAGCTTGAGTGGCCTGCATGACCTTGCTGCCCCAGAAGCCGCGCACGGTGGCCTGCTTGAAGATCACATCGCCACTGGAAATTTCCAACGGTTCGCCGGTCATCGAGCCGAACGAGACCAACTCGCCACTTTCGGCAAGCAGGCCCAATAGATCGCTTGCCGCTTTGCCGGCGACCGAGTCGATCGCGCGCACGATCGGTGCATTGCCGGCCAGCGCGCGCACCTGGTCCTGCCAGCCACCCTGTGCGGTGGAGACCCCATTGCCGATACCAAAGACCTTCAATTCATCGACGCCGGCATCGCGACGCACGAGATTGATCACGTTGATACCGCGTGCGGCGGCGAACATGGCGACGGTTTTGCCGACGGCGCCATTGGCGGTGTTTTGCACGATCCAGTCACCTTTTTCGACGTGCAGGAATTCGATCAGCATCAATGCGCTCAACGGCATGGCGATCAATTGGCAGCCGCGATCGTCGTCCAGTGCGTCGGGCAGCGGGACGACGCCGTCTGCGGAGGCTAGGAAGTATTCCGCCCAGCTTTCATGCACGCCGGCTGCGACGACACGTTGGCCGACTGGCAGACCTACGACATCTCCGCCGAGTGCGTCGATCACGCCAGCTGCCTCGCTGCCGCCGATTGCGGGGAGTTCGGGCTTGTAGCCGTAGTTGCCGCGCACGGTCCACAGGTCATGGTTGTGCATCGGCGAACGTCGCATCGCGATGCGCACCTGGCCTTTGCCTGGCTGGGGCGTGGGTCGCTCGCCGAGTCCAAGCACCTTGGCGGGGTTGCCGAATTGGGCGTGGAGGGCTGCGCGCATGGGAATCTCCTGCCAAGCGCGCGTAGTGCGACGCGCCCGCTCATTGTGAAAGGTGGCGCGATGCTATCGGGTGGGCTGCAAGAAGCTGATGAAACGAACGAAACTGTTGTGTGAAGTTTGTGGCATTGGTGGAGTTCACGAGTAGTGAGGGTGATCTAGCGCAGAGCCTGTTGATGCGCGTGCTACCCGACCCTCATCCGCCCTTCGGTCCGTTTCTCCCCATGAAGGGGACCGAGGTCCCGGAAGGAGAAGGGAGCACCGGCCGCGTCTGCGCTTAACTGTATTGCCCCACCCCATCGCGTCGCCGCTTTACTCAGCCGGCGGCAACACCACATCCGGCTTCGCCGCTTACCGACTCGCTCATTCGATCGTATGCCGCAGCTCGCGCCCAAGAATGAACTTGTTGGCATCCTTCGCCCGCGCCGGACAAAACTATCTGCGCCATGATGCCGAGCGCATCGCCAGACGCCCGGTTCTTGCCGCCGACACCGCTGCCTAATCCTGCGGCTTGGCCGCTTCCTGCGACTTGGCCGCTTCTGGGCTGACACGTTCGATGGTGTGACGCAGCTCGCGGCCAAGAATGAACTTGGCATCTTTCGCCCACGCGTCCAGCCGCTCATCAAACATCAGCTTGCTGTTTTTGTCGGGCCACACCAGACGCAGCTCGCGCAATTTCTGGATGAAGCTGCGGAACAAGGTCTTGTCGAAGAACTCTGGGGCGGCCGGTGCGTACAACAAGCTCAGACGCTGCGCGGCCTGTTGGCACAGGCTTTCCAGTTCGCTGGCGCCGAGCATGCCAGGACCGTTCTTCACCAGCACCGAGATGGCGATGTAATAACGCTCGAAGGCCTGCTGCAACGAATGGCCGATCGCGCGCAAGCGGAATACCTCGTCGGTCTGCCCGGTGTTGCGTGCCAGGATGCCGCCGTCGTCGTCGGTGACGTTGAGCAGCAGGCCTTCGCGCACGAACATGTCGATGGTCTGTTCGATGCGTTCGGCAAAGCGATCTTCGCTCCACGGCAGAAACAACTCCGCCTGCAGGAACGGGTACACGGTGCGACCCAAACGCAGCAACCCGGCCCGGCTCATGCGACGGTTGTTCTGGAAGCAGCAGGCTACCCACGACGACGCGGTGAACAGGTGCAGCACATTGTTGCGGAAGTAGCTCAGCAACACCGCGGTGTCGCCGCTGACGCTCAGCACATCGCCCAACGGATGCGACACGCGCGTAAGTACGTTGATCTCTTCGGCGTGGGTGATGATGCGCGCCGGGGTATGCGGGGTGACGGTGACGCGGTCCGAATACGGCATCTCTGCCAGCAGCTTCTTGCACAACTCGATCTGTGCGATCAGGTCGACCTCGCCCATCGCGTGCTTGGGCGTGGATAGCAGCGCCAGTGCGAGCAGGTTGATCGGGTTGACGTCGGCGGCACAGTTGATGCGCGTCTGGATCTGCGTCGACAACGTGTCCACCGCTGGCGCCAGCCAGGTGGGTTTTTCATCGTCGGGCAGCGGTTGGCCGTCCCAATCCGGCGCGTGCTTGGCCAGCACATCGTTGAGCGCTATCGGCTCGCCGAAGTTCACCACCACCTGGCCGTAGTTCTGCTTAAGCACCTTGGGAATCGACCACAGCAGGCGCCAGATGGATTCTTTTTTTTTCGGGCGGCCGGTGAGTTCGTCGAGGTAGCTGTTGCCTTCCATTAGCTTCTCGTAGCCGATGTACACCGGCTGGAACAGCACCGGTTTGCGCGGCTGACGCAAATAAGCACGCAGCGTCATCGCGATCATGCCGCCCTTGGGTTGCAGCAGACGGCCGGTGCGCGAGCGCCCGCCTTCGACGAAGTATTCGATCGAATATCCACCGGCCACCAGTTGCGCAACGTATTCGCTGAGCACCGCCGAATACAGCGCGTTGCCGCGGATGCTGCGCCGGATGAAGAATGCACCGCCCTTACGCAGCAACGTGCCGACCACCGGCAGATTGAGGTTGATACCGGCCACGATGTGCGGCGGCACGATGCCGCGTTCGTACAACAGGTAGCTCAGCAGCAGGTAATCCATGTGGCTGCGGTGACTGGGCACATAGACCACTTCGTGCCCGGGCGCAGCCTGCTTGAGCTTGTCCAGGTGATGCACCAGCACGCCAGCGTAGATACGGTTCCACACATGGGTCAGCAGGAAGCTCGCCGAGCGCACCACTGGGCTGGAATAGTCGGCGGCGATTTCCCAAGCATAGGCATGCGCCTTGCGCCAGGCATCGACGTGCTTGCTGTTGTCGCGCTTGGCCTGGATGGTGATGGCCTCGCGCACCGAGTCGGCGGCAAGCACCTGATCCACCAGCAGCCGACGGGTGGATAGATCCGGGCCGATCACTGCCTCGCGAATGCGCCGGAAGTGCATGCGCAGCACCCGCTGCAACTTGCGCAAGGTGCGCTCGGGCGGCAACCCCTCGGCAACGATCTGACGCAACGAGATCGGCTGAGCGAAGCGCACGATGGTGGTGCGGCCGTTGAGCAGCACCGACAACAGCCGGCGGAAACGGCCGACCAGCGCCCAGTTTTCCGAGAACAGCACCGCAAACCAGCCGCTCTGCTTGTCCGGCGCGCGGCCGACGAAGATCGACACCGGTACCAGATGCACATCCAGTTCGTTGCGCACGCGGTGCGCCTGCAGCAGCTTGGCCAGCGAGTCGGAGTGGGTCTTGCCGCCACGCTGTTCGGGAATCAGCGAATTGCTGCTGCGCCGTGACAGGGCCAGGTAGGCACGCTTGCGCTCCAGCGGGTCACCCGGCAACGGCACCAGCGGTGACGGCAGGCCGACCTCACGGCAGGCTTTGTCCAGGATCAGCGCGTTGGACAGGCCGTAGTCTTCCAGCACATACACCACCGGGCTACCGTCGTCGTAGCGGCCGGGTTGGTCCGGTTCGATGGTCAGGCTCAGCCACGGGTCGGCCAGGCGGCCGAGCAGGCGCGCCCACCATGGGCGTTTGGCGTTGCGGCCGGCCGCCAGCACCGGCGCAGTAAGCGGCGGTGTGTCCAACGCCGACGGCGCGGCAGACAGCGCCACGGAGGTCGCACCGGGGTTGGCGGCTGCGCCAGCGCGGGGCGGGGCGGGCTGGCCGTTCGGGAACGGCAGGGGATTCTGTTCTGGCATCGCGGTCATTATCGCCCAGCTGGGCGTTGCCCGGTGTTGGCGGGCTTGGCGGGCGCAGCCGCCGGGGTGTCAGGCGTTGCAGCGGCGTCGGGTAAGGGCTGGGCCGGCGCGGCGCTGAGCAGCGCCTGCACCTCGTCCTGGTTCTGCTGCTGGTACCAGTGCCCGTCGCGCTTGATCAGGTCGACGGTCAGGTCGATGTCGTGCGCGGCCAGTAGATAGCGCAGCCGCACCTGGGCGCGGTCGCCGTCTTGCTTGATCAGGCCGGCGCGCAGCCCATCCAGGCTGTTGTCCAGCGACAGGTCGTAACGCTTCAGTACCTTCTTGCACGCTGACCAGAACGGCCCGAGCCGGCGCAGGCTCTCTTCCATGCCCAGCCGCTGCAGATCGGCGTCGGAACGGATGCCAGTGGCGCGGGCCGCGGCTACCAAGTCGGCGATGCTGGCCTTGGCGCGCGTGCGATCGGCCAACGGCGCGGTGGCGGCCCAGGCGCTCAGCGCGTCGACCAATTGCACGTAATGGGCACGCTGCTCAGGCCGGTAGTCGTTGCGGCTGCGCAGATACTGCACGCCGAACTGGCCCAGCGACTGCGCGGCCTGGGCGATGCCCTGCGCCTGCCCAGCCAGTTGCGCATCGAAGGACTGTTGCAGGTCGCGCTCGGCGCCCGGCGCCGACAACGATCCCAGTAACGCGCCGACCTCATTGGGCAGCGGCAGCTCGGTCAGTGGCCAGCGACTGGCACCGCTACGCCAGGCTATTTCCAGTTGGGCGTACTGCGCAGGCGTGACCCGGATCCGTGCATAGGCGACCAGATCGTTGCGCCGCAGCGGCAGCGTCATCGACTGCATCGCCGCGGCCGGCTCCGGCAATGCAGCCGCAGTGTCGTTGCGCTGGCAGCCGCTGACGCATAGCGCGGCCAGTAGCGCCCACACGATGGACTGGAACCGGCCTATGCAGGCGGTAGATAGCGACATGCGCACGATGTTCCCCCTAATTTATGGGCGCATCTTGCTGTCTGAATGCACCGGCGGCAAGGCATGGCCCGTCCACCCAGGTATGGCCGCAAGATGTTGAATTTTTTAGTTTCATGCACGTTGTCGACCAGTGTCCGACATTGACTGCTGTCGGCTCATCCGGACAAACGTTTCAGGAACAGTCGCTACAGCCCTTGTGCCGCTTGGGTTTAGCGTAATGGTGCGTCGCATCATGTAAGCGCTTGCAGTTCCTGCTAGCGTGCGCGCCATCTCGCACTGAGATCGCCATTGGTTGGGGCCGATGTCATTCATGTGCATGTGTGACACCAACGTTCTGCACCAGCCGACCGTGCGCCCCTACCCGGCGTATGGCGGCAACCGCGTTGTTTCGGTTGTTTCGCCATGAGTCGGCCACGCTCGGAAGGCGGTAGCGTCACCATCAAGGACGTCGCGCGCGAAGCGCAGGTGTCGGTGGCAACGGTCTCGCGCACCATGAACGGGCATCAGCACGTGGCCGAAGCGGTGCGCGAGCGCGTGCTGCAGGTCGCGCGCGCATTGCATTACATCCCGCATCATGCCGCGCGCAGCCTCAGCAGCCGCCGCACCCATACCATCGGTGTGGTGCTGCCGGATCTGCATGGCGAATTCTTTTCCGAGTTGATTCGCGGCATCGACCAGGTTGCGCGCGATCAGGGCTATCACTTGCTGGTGTCCAGCTCGCACGGCGATCCACAGGCGCAGCGCAAGGCGCTGGAGCGTTTGCCTGGGCGCGTGGATGGGGTGGTGGTGATGTCGCCCTCGCTAGGCGATTGCGGCATGCACGAAAACGCGCTGCCCGGCGGCCTGCCGGCGGTGCTGCTTAACTGCGCTGGCAGTGCCAGCCAGCGCCCGGTGCTCAACGTGGACAACTACGGCGGCGCGCGGGTGATGACACGCCATCTGCGCGAAAGCGGCCATCGCCGCATCGCCTTCATCGCCGGGCCGGCCGACAACTCCGATGCGCACGAGCGTCTGCGCGGTTATCGCGACGAGCTGGCGCTGGATGCCGACGCACAGCCGTGGGTGCTGCCGGGCAACTTCGACGAACAATCCGGCTACCGCGCCGGCCAGGCATTGGCTCGCGACGCGCACCCGGACGCGGTGTTCGCCGCCAACGACATGATGGCGCTGGGCTGTTTGTTCGGGCTCGGCCATGCCGGGCTGAAGGTGCCGCACGGCATCGCATTGGCCGGCTTCGACGACGTGCCGATGGCGCGTTACGTGCTGCCCGCGTTGACCACCATGCGGGTGGATATCGCCGGCTTGGGCGCGCGTGCAGTGCGGTTGCTGCTGGGTCAGCAACTGGTCGATGCGCCTGCGCCACCAGCCGATGCCGCACCGCCTGCGTTTTCCGAGATGGTGCCTGAGCTGATCGTGCGCGCGTCCAGTGCGCCGCGTGCTGCGCCTCCGACCTGAGGATCGCGCCTGCCACTGGCTGATTTTGTGTTTCTTGCCGTCCCTGCGGTTATTGCCAGCCTTTCCCGTTGCACCACACCAGGCACCAACCTCGACGCGCCAGTCACTCCACTGGTTCACGCTTTACCCCTGGGAGGGGGGAAGTCATGAAGAATCGCCGCACCGTCTCCATCCTGCCGACGCGTAGCCTGTCGTGCTGCGCCCTGGCCGCCGCGTTGTTCGCCACCGTTCCGGCCATGGCCCAGTCCAGCAACGCTACGTTGCGCGGCCAGGTCGCTTCCGCGCAGAGCGGCAGCGAGGTCGTCGTCACCAACCTCGCCACCGGCTCGATGCGACGCGCCCCGGTCAACGCAAACGGCAACTACACCATCGTCGGTTTGCAGCCGGGCACCTACAAGGTCGAATCCAACGGCGTCAGCCGCACGGTGACCCTGTCGGTGGCCTCCAGCGCCACTGTCGATCTCGGCACGGAGCCAGCGGCAGCGCCAGCCGGTGATGCGACTACGCTGGAGACGGTGACGGTCAGAGCGCCGATGATTGGGGAGGTGAAGACGTCGGAAGTGGGTAACACCATTACCGCGCGGCAGATTCAGCAGTTACCACAGGCCACCCGTAACTTTCTGGAATTTGCCGACACCGTGCCGGGCATGGTGTTTCAGGTGGACGGCAACGGCAACACCAAGCTGCGCGGCGGTGCGTCTAACGCCAGCGCCGGCAATTTATACATCGACGGCGTGGGCCAGAAGAGCTATGTGCGCAGCGGCGGCGTTGCCGGTCAGAGCGATACGCAGGGCAATCCGTTCCCGCAGCTAGCCATCGGCGAGTACAAAGTCATCACATCCAACTACAAGGCCGAGTACGGCCAGATCAGTGGCGCGGCGATCACCGCGGCGACCAAATCCGGCACCAACGAGCTGCACGGTGAAGCGTTCTACCGCTACACCGATCAGGATCTGCGCGACAAGCGCCCTGATGAAAAAGAAGGCGGCAAGATCGATTCGCAGACCAAGGAATACGGTTTTGCGTTGGGCGGGCCGATCATCCAGGACCGTATGCACTTCTTCGTCGCCTACGAAGGCAAGGAGAACCTCGCACCCAAGAGCGTGCAGCCAAGTGCGGAGGCAGGCGCGTTCATCGATCAGCTGCCCTCCGATCTGGCCAGCCAGTACGGGCCGGCCAACATGCCGTTCGAAGAAGACCTGTTCTTCGGCAAGATCGATTTCGAACCCACCGACCGCGATCGCATCGAGCTGAGCACGATTTATCGCGACGAAACCCAGACAGCGAATGTCGGCGGCACCAACACGCTTGCGCAGGCCACCGACAAGATCAACCAGGACAAGCGCACCAACCTGCGTTGGCAGCACAGTGCCGACAACTGGTTCAACGAGGTCATCGTCGGTACCGAGAATTCGGAGAACAACCCGACCCCGCGTACGCTCGGCAACGGCATCGTCTATACCTATTTCCAACCGCGTTCCGGCTCCACCGATATCGATGAGCGCACTCTCCTGATCACCGGCTCGGCTGGCGGCCTCAATGTGCAGCGCAAGAGTCAGAGGGGCTGGTTTATCCAGAACGATCTGACCTTCACCAGCTTTCAGTGGCATGGCGAGCACACCATCAAGATGGGTGTCAGCTACAAGGACATCGAGCTGACCTCGCAGGATGCGGCTGCGGTGAATCCGCAATTCAGCTATCGCGTCAACAGTGGCAGCGTGGAAGCCACGCCGTATCGCGTGGACTTCATTGCGCCCTATACCACCGCTGGCCAGCGCGCCACTGTGGTGTCGCCGTCCAGGCAGTACGGAATCTATCTGCAGGACGACTGGGCGGCCACCGACAAGCTTATGATCAACATCGGTGTGCGCTGGGATTACGAAGACACACCGGCCTACACCAACTTCGTCACCTCGCAAGACTTCGTCAACGCGCTGTATGCCGAGGATCCGGACAATCCCGGCCAGCCGTGGGCCAATCGTCTTGTGCCCAGTGGCATCAACGTTGCCGATTACATCAGCACCGGCAATAACCGCAATAATTTCAAGGACGCCTGGGCGCCGCGCTTCGGCTTCTCGTATGACTTCTTCGGCGATGAAACCACAGTGCTGCATGGCGGCGCGGCGCGCTCGTACGATCGCAACCTGTTCGAGCAGTTAGCGTTGGAAACCAGCAAGTCGGCGTTGTCGCCGGTCGCTGTTTACTTCGAAAATCCGGTCACCAACACCTGTTATCGCAGTGACCGCATCTGTGTTGCATTCGACCCGCGCTACCTCAACGGCATCGATCAGCTCAACACCATTCCCGGTGTCGTTGGCAGCGCCGAGTTGTTTATGTTCAACAACAAACTCAAGACGCCGTACAGCGACCAGTACAGCATCGGCATCACCAATCAGGTGGGCGAGTGGTTGACGGATGCGACCTTCCAGCGCGTGCTGAGTTACGACGGTTTTGCGATGGGCTTGATCAATCGTTATCCCGATGGCGCGTACTTCCAGAATGGCGACGTGCCGTGGGGCGAGCCTGTTCCGGGCTACCAGAACACCATTGTGGGCACCAATGGTCTGGAACAGCGCAACAGCCAGGTGCTGCTCTCGGCCGACAAGCCGTATACCAAGCAATCCGGTTGGGGTCTGACGCTGTCCTACACCCATACCAGCGCGCGCCAGAATCGAAACATCGATGAGCCGTACGGCTTCGACAAGGCAACCATCCGCGACTATCCGTTCGTCAAATCCGACGCGGTGGCTGCGCATCGTTTCGTCGCCTCCGGCTCGATCGACGGCCCGTGGGATGTCACCTTCGGTGCCAAGCTGGTGTTGGCCACGCCCGAGCCGATCAACACGATCGCCTGCTTCGGCTTCACCGATCCCGATGGTGCAACCTGCCAGCAAGTGGGCGTCACGCCGCCAGGTAGCGGCAAGTTCCTGATCGGTGGCGATATCTGGGGCTACCGCACGGTGGACTTCCAGGCTACCAAGGAATTCACCATCGCCGGCGACTTCAAGATGTCGGCGCGCGTGAACCTGCTCAACGCTTTCGACTTCAAAAACTACAGCGCTTACGCGTACAACGGCTTCGGCAGCAACGGTCAGTTCGATCCAGACATCGCGATCAACACCACTGGCGAAATCAACTACGTGCCGCGCACACTGACCTTCGAGCTCGGCGCCAAGTTCTGATTGGCCTACAAGGCCTTCAATAACCTGCTCGGCATCGATGAAGCCGCGTTCGTGCGGCAGACACAGGGCAGCTTCAAACTCGGCATCGAGTTTGTCGACTGGCAGCGTCTGGGTACCGCGTACATGCATGGGTTCGGCACGCAGATCGGCCATCCGCTTAGGCTGTTGCCGTTCCATCAGTAGTGGATCAAGCAGCACGCGCGTGGCAAAGCGCAGCCGCTGGGTGCCTACACGCTCAATAGTCATCCCTGAAAAACCGACTCAAGCACCAATCTCCAGCGGTAATCGGTACACAGCGCTCAAGGCTTGCCATCCCATCCCCCGATCCAAGCACGCAAAAACGCGATCCAGCGCATCAGCCAACGCAGGGTGTAGCCGGCGGCGCAGCCGAGCACGTGTAGCGCATCGCCTTGGGCGCCTTTGAGCGTGCAACGACGCAACCGGCAGTCTTCTTTCAAATGTCCGATCACTGGTTCCACTGCTTGACGTCGTTTGATCCAGCGCCATTGTCGTCGCGTCAGGGTCTTGGCCTTGCCTCGATGCAACACTTGCACGCCATCGACCTCGCGGCCGCGATAGCCCAGATCCACGATCGCCACCGTTGGCTTGACGTTCAAATCCTGCAGCAATCCACGCGTCTGCTCCAATTGCTCGGCCAAGGTATCCCCGTCGTACGGGGTGCCCGGAAAACTGCGCGCGCACGATCAAGCCCTTGCAGGCGCTCACCGCACTACCGACCTTGACGCCGAATGCGTACGGCTGACGCGCTTTGCCCTTGCCTCTGCATTCCACTTCCGGTTCCGGCGCATGCAGCGTAGCGAAAACTGGTCGTTCTGGCACGCCTGTGCGGCCTATAAAGCGTTGCGGTGATTGGGTGTTGATGGTTTTTCAGGGGTGACTCAATACGCTGGCCGCCGCGCGTGGCAAGTTCATGACCTCCGCCGACGATGTGCCGGCCAATGCGCCGCTGGCCAACATCGCATACGCGTATCAATGCGATGCCACGCAGCACGCGCGCTCTTCCGTGGGCTGTTGATCGAGCAGGCGCCGCACACCGGCTACCACGCCTTCACCCATTGGCTGCCGTGTGATCGCGCACTGGCGGTGCCGTGCGAAAACGTCGGCCTGCCCACGCCGTGGCTCTCGATTGCCTCGCAAAAAAAGGATCGGGCACAAGGCCCGATCCCGTCGAAAACCGGGACAAGCCCGGTGGACAATGCGTGGCACAGCTTCCGACTGACCTCGGACGAGGGGCATCGTACGTAGACTTCAACGTTAAGGCAATACTTTAATTCTATTGATTTAACTTCTTGATTTTGCCGGGCTGAGCACGGGCCATGCGCGCGTCAGTGATGTCTCATCAGCACTGATGCTGCCCCGTCGTCGCCCGAATCTCTGCCTGAATCGCCGCCGCCGCCGCTGCCGGATCGGCGGCAAGGCGGATCGGGCGACCGACCACAATGGCGTCGGCGCCGTCGTTGAAGGCCTGCGCCACACCGACAGTGCGCTGCTGGTCGTCGCCGACCGGGCCGCCGGGGCGGATACCGGGGCAGACGATCGAAAACGCGCGACCGGTGGCGCGGCGGATCGGGCCGGCTTCCTGGCCGGAGGCGATCACCCCGTCGATGCCTGCGGCCTGTGAGGCCAGCGCGCGCTCCACCACCACCTCGACCGGCTCGCGGTCGATGCCCATTGCGGCCAAGTCAGGCCGGCCCATCGAGGTCAGCACGGTGACCGCCAGCAGACGCATGTCGCCGTGATTGGCCTCGACCGCCGCCTGCAGCATGCCGGCGTGCCAGGCGTGGATGGTGCAATAACTCACCGGCCACTGCGCCAGGCGGCGGATGGTGCCGGCCACGGTGGCGGGGATGTCGAAGAACTTCAGGTCGACGAACACGCGCTTGTCGCGCTTGGCCAGCGCATCGAGCACGTGGAAATACTCGCCCGACGCCAATAGCTCCATGCCGATCTTGTAGAACGACACCGACTCGCCCAGGCGGTCGACCCAAGCGATCGCCTCGTCATGGCTGGGCACATCCAACGCGAAGATCAGCCGCTCGTGCGCGGCCAGTGGCAACGGTACGCGGCTCATCGGGCCACCTCCAGCGCGACGCGGTAGGTCTGCTCGGCCACGGCGCGATATTCCTCCGAGCGCTGCATCCACGACACAGCGTTGAGGTTGTCGTCGCCGGCTGGTGCGGTGGTGGCTACGGGGGATGTGGCGGTCTTGTCCGCAGTTGCGGATACGGCAGCAGACTGCACAGGTTCCTTATCGCTGGGCTTGCAGGCGCTCAATGCGAGCGCGGTGCAGGCGAGCAGGGGCAACGGTGCGTAAAGCGGCATGGCATCCACCAGAACAGGAGCGGCTAATGAAGTCCGCGATTTTAGCGGGTTCGCACCGCACCGCCCGCTCTTGCTGACGGCAGTGCCATTGGCACTGGCGGATGCGCACGAATGGCGGGATGGTCGCTGCGGGGTTTGGGGACCGTTGCCGACTGCTGTCTCTGCCTGTCCCTTACATGCGCAGGCCCACAGTCCCGGTGCAGCGCGGCTCTTCCATGCAGATATCGTAGAAAAGCCGCGCCACCTGATCGCGCCATCTGAAGAATGCCGACACCGGATCGGCATATCCTTGCGAGTCCTTGCGAGCTGATTGCCCCGGAGTCACCCATGCCAGAGACCTCGCACCCGCCCGTCCTCGATACCGCCCAAGCCCGCGTACTCGGCTGCCTGATCGAAAAAGAAGCCATCACGCCGGATGCGTATCCGCTCACGGTCAACGCCACGCAGGTTGCCGCCAACCAGAAGACCGCACGCGAGCCGGTGCTGAATCTGGAGATCGGCATGGTGCATCACGCCCTGCGTCAGCTCGAAACAATGGGACTGGTGCGCCAGCAGTTTTCCTCGCGCGCCGAGCGTTACGAACACCGGTTGGGCAGCATGCTGGATCTGACCCGGCAACAAGTCGCCCTGATCGGCCTGCTGCTGTTGCGTGGTCCGCAGACGCTGGGCGAGTTGTATGCGCGCAGCGAACGGCTGGCGCGCTTCAACGATGCCGACGACGTCCGTCATCATCTGGACCGCTTGATCCAGCGCACCCTGGCGATACAGCTACCGCGCGCCAGCAGCCAGCGCGAAGAGCGCTATGCGCATCTGCTCAGTGGCGAGCTGGATATGGAAGCGTTACAGGCCGCAGCGGCGCGCGCTGCACCGAGTGCTCGCAATAGCGCCGATAGCAGCGAGCTCGAGGCACGCGTGCAAAGCCTGGAGGCCACCGTTGCCGAACTGCAGGATGCGCTCGCTGCGGTGCAGGCACGGCTGGAAGCGACCGGCGCCTGATCGCCGTCGTATTCTCGTAGATGTCCAGGTCACTTTACCGCCTGAGAGGAACTAATGGACCGACCGGCCAAGATGCTACGCGCACGGTGCATCGTGAGTGCGTGCTAGCCCACTAAGAGTGGCTAACAAAACGTAGCGCGCAGTGGCCAGGTGCGGGCGGGCGGCGCGGAGCAACCGCAGTAAGGTTAGGAGTGGTACATGCCGATTCCGAGCACCGGCCGCGCCCGCCTGGCGGTGAGCGCAGTCGTTTTGTTAGCCGCTATTAATCGAACAACGCCTGGATCGCCGCCAAGCCCGCGCTGGCGCGCTCTTTCTTGCGCTCGGCATCGGCCACCGGGTCGGCGCCATCGCGCTGCAGTTCTTCGGCCGGAATCTCGTCGAAGAACCGGCTCGGCTTAAGCCGCACATGCTCGCCGAACTTGCGCGTCAACTTGCTATGGCTCATCCACAGCCGCTCCTTGGCGCGAGTGATACCCACGTAGAGCAGGCGGCGCTCTTCCTGCAGATTGCCTTCTTCCAGGCTCACTTCGTGCGGCAGCACGCCGTCTTCGCAGCCGACGATGAACACATAGCGGAACTCCAGCCCTTTGGACGCATGCATGGTCATCATGCGCACCTGGTTGCCTCCATCGTCTTTGTCGTTGCGCGACAGCAACGCCAGCTGCGCGGCCAGATCGCTGGCGCTGGCGCCATGTGGGCCGCCCTCGAACCACTCGGCCAATTCGTCCAGATTGCGTTTGCGCCGCTGGAATCCGGTTTCGTCCTTGGATTGATTACGCAGATCGTTGAGCAGGCCGGATTTGTCGGCCAGCATGCGTACCAATTCGCCGGCCGACATCGTGGCCGAGTGCTGACGCATGTCGCACAGGATATCGGTGAACGCGCTCAAGCCATTGGCCGCACGTGGCGGCAGATGCTGCAATGCGCCCATCGATTCGGCCGCGCGCGACATCGGCACCGACTTCGCACTGGCAAGCTCGGCCAAGCGCGCCAGTGAGGTCGCACCGACTTCGCGCTTAGGCGACTGCACCGCACGCAAGAACGCCGCGTCATCGTCCGGGTTGACGATCAACCGCAACCACGACAACAGATCCTTGACCTCTTGCCGTTCCAGGAACGCGGTGCCGCCGGTCAAGTGATACGGAACCCGTAGCAGCTGCAGCGCTTTCTCCAACGGCCGCGATTGAAAATTGCCGCGGAACAGGATGCAGAAGTCGCTCCACGGCACCTGCTTGGCAGTGCCCAGAAATGAAATCTCGGCGGCAACCTTTTCCGCCTCGTGCTCGCTGTCACGGCATTCCCACACGCGGATACGTTCACCGTCGGCCTGATCGCTCCACAGCGTTTTCAAATGCTCGTGGGGGTTATGCGCGATCAATGCGTTGGCCGCACGCAACACGCGGTTGGAACAGCGGTAGTTCTGCTCCAGCTTGATGATTTTCAGCGCCGGATAATCGCACCCCATCTGCTGCAGGTTTTCCGGATTGGCGCCGCGCCAGGCATAGATGCTCTGGTCGTCGTCGCCCACACAGGTAAAGTTGCCGCGCGGCCCGGCCAGCATCTTCAATAGGCGGTACTGCGCATCGTTGGTGTCCTGGCACTCGTCCACCAGCAAATAACCGACGCGCTCGCGCCAGCCCATGACGATCTCTTCGTTGGCTTCCAGAATCTGCACCGGCAGGCGGATCAGATCGTCGAAGTCCACCGCGTTGAAGGTGGTCAGCCGCGCTTGGTAGCGCTCGTACAGGCTGGCCGCTTCTTTTTCGCGATTTCTGCGTGCAGCCGCCATCGCCTGTTCGGGCGACAGTCCGGCGTTCTTGGCGCGCGAGATCAGGTTTTTGGCGTCTTCGATCGCATCGGGCTTGGCGCCGTGCATCAAGTCCTTGATCTGGGCGGCGGCATCGTCCGAATCGAAGATCGAAAAGCCGCGTTTCAAACCCGCAGCGGCATGCTCGATCTGCAGGAACTTCAAGCCCAGCGCATGGAAGGTGCAGATAGTCAGGCCATCGGCGCCGTCGCCACGGATGCGCTTGGCCACACGCTCGCGCATTTCCTTGGCCGACTTGTTGGTGAAGGTAATCGCGGCAATGCGCTTGGCCGGATAGCGGCCGATGGCGATCAGATGCGCGATCTTTTCCACGATCACACGCGTCTTGCCGCTGCCGGCACCGGCCAACACCAACAAGGGACCTTCGCAGTGCAGCACTGCGGCGCGTTGCGGGGGATTGAGACCGTGCATAGGGGTTTCCAGCAGAGCGGGCCATTGTACCGGCGCTGCGTCGGGCAAGCGGCGCGGCTGGTTCATGCAACGGGCCGCCACCGGACGCCACTTGGCCCGGTAAAATCGCTCGATGGCCAAGCTCTATTTCTACTATTCGGCAATGAATGCCGGCAAGACCACCCTCTTGCTGCAATCGGCGCATAACTACCGCGAACGCGGCATGCGCACACTGATCCTAACGCCCAAGCTCGATCACCGCGCCGGCACTGGCGTGGTCGCTTCGCGGATCGGCCTGCGCGCGGATGGGCACCCGTTTGATCGCGACACCGAGTTGCAGCAGCTCATCGGGCGCGACATCCAGGCCGAGGGCGCGCTGCATTGCGTGCTGGTCGACGAGGCGCAATTCCTCATCCGCGCACAGGTCTGGCAACTGAGCGAGGTGGTCGACCGTCTGCGCATTCCGGTGCTGTGCTACGGCCTGCGCACCGACTTCCGCGGCGAGCTGTTCGAAGGCAGCCAGTTCCTGCTGGCCTGGGCCGATGAGCTGGACGAGATCAAGACCATCTGTCACAGCGGCAGCAAGGCCACCATGACCGTCCGCGTGGATGCGCAAGGGCACGCCATGCGGGACGGCCCTCAGGTGGAGATCGGTGGCAACGAGCGCTATGTGTCGGTCAGCCGCGCCGAATTCAAGAAGATCATGCGCGGCCAAGGCCGCATCGACCCGCTGCAGATCGCGTTGCCGCTGCCGCCTGTACAGGCGTGATCCATTGGGTAGGCGCTGCTGCAATCGCACCATCGGCGCGGAAAAAGCGTTCGTCGCCATCCTGTGTGCGACTGTATTGCGTACATCGGCAGCTGCGTACCAACCGCCTCGCACGCGTCTTCGCCATCGTGGTGATGCGCATGTTCGGTGTGGATTGCCATCGCCAGCGCGGTTACCGCTTTGCTGCAGCGTCCAAAGAGTCTAGCGACAGGCAGCGGCATCATGCTGGGCGCAAGCTGCATCCGCCAAACATTCCTCGACATGCAGATGTCAGCATTCCAGTGATTGGCAACCTCGAATCGACGAGGCCAACACACGCCTCGGCCATTAAACCAAGACCACCGATCGCCCAGCAAGACAGGCCGTTTCGATGACACGCATCGCCCGCAAACTGCCAGCTATACGCGCCACACGCATCGCTAAGCCCAAGTGGGCATGCGTTTTCCCGCCACATTCCTGAGGCAGGCCAATAGGCGTAGTGGCCTGCGTGCGGCCGCGCATGCAGCTGGTCGATCACTCGACGCCGGCCTGAGTCAGCCAAACCGAGGCGTCAGGCAACCGTTGCGAAGTTGCCGGGCGACTGCAATCGGTGCTCGCACTGTCTATGGACCGATTTCCGCACCCCTAGACAATCGGACGCGGCGTCAGGCCGCCGCGTCGCAGATCTGCGCTCAGTAAATCTTGCGCTCGCTCATCGGCGGCGGCGTCCACTGGTATAGCCAGGTTTCGGTGAGCGGCTTGCCGTTGGCGCGCAGGTACAGACGGATATCGATCTGCTGGGTGCTGTCATCCGGCGGCACTAGGTCGAACATCGCCCGATAACCCTTGAGCTCGCGCAACGGACGCACCGACACGATCTCGGTGGTGCCGCGCGAGACCTGCAGCACCGTCTCGACTTTGGCCTTGGACTCCTTGACCAGCGCAGCCAGTTCGCCACCAGCAAAATCCACCGCAAACCGCCAGGAAAAATGGCTGCGCTTCTTCCCGACGATGCCGCCCAAGCCGGTACGCGTGGCCACGCAATGCGCCAACGGCGAGCTGGCCGGCGGATGAGCGCCCCAATACAATCGATAGCCCATCAGCAGCTCTTGCCCTGCCTGCGGCTTTGCCTGCAAATTCCAGAACGCCACGATGTTGTCGACGGTCTCGTCCACAGTGGGAATCTCGACTAGCTGTACCGAGCCCTTGCCCCAGCCACTCTTGGGTTCCACCCACAGGCATGGGCGCTTCTCGTAGAACACGCCATCGTCCTGGTAATGGTCGAAGTTGCGGTCGCGCTGCAGCAGCCCGAACCCGCGTGGGTTCTCATCGACGAACATATTGAAGCGCAGATTCGCTGGATTGCACAGCGGCCGCCAGATCCATTCGCCGTCGCCGGTCCACATCGCCAGGCCGTCGGTGTCGTGAATCTCCGGGCGCCAGTCCCAATCCATGCGACTGTCGTTTTCGCCCACCTGATACATGCTGGTACACGGTCCAATGCCGAGCCGCTCGATGGTCTTGCGCGGATACAGCGCGCTATCGATGTCCATCACCAGCACCTCGCCATTGGTAATGGCAAACCGATATGCGCCGGCGACGCTGGGCGAGTCGAGTAGGCCGTAAACCACCACGGTGTCCGACTCGTCAGCAGGCTGTTCCAGATAATAGGCGATAAAGTCCGGAAACTCTTCCGGCCCACCGGTGCCGGTATCGATCGCCAACCCGCGTGCCGATTGCCCGTACTGGCCCTCCTTGCCTACGGCACGGAAATAGCTCGCTCCCAGAAACGCCGAGAAATCGCGATCGGTGTCCTTGCGTGAGTTGAGTCGAAAGCCGGCAAACCCAAGATCTTTGGGCAACTGCGTGCCATCCAGCCCGCTGCTGCCGTAGTCGAACGCGGTCGGGTCGTACGCCAGCTGCTGCGCCTTGCCATCGACGACGTCGTAGATGTCCACCGGGGTATGAAAAAACAGCCCCAGATGGAAGAACTTCGCTTGGAACTTGCCATTGCCGCCGGCCCACAATGCATGGTCCTGGCGGTAGCGGATTGACTGATACTGATCCCAGTTCAAGGCCTCCAGCGGTCCTGGCAGCACCTGCTTATGGCTCTTGTACGGCGCTTTCCCCAGTTCGCGCGCCTGACCCTTGAGCCAAGCATAGTCGAACGGCTGCGGCTGCCCAAGCCGACGCAGCCCACCTGCCTTTGCCGCCAATGCCCATTGCGGCAACGCCGGCAAACCGAGCGCGACCAATGCAGCCGCGGCATTCTCCAGAAAGTGGCGTCGTTGCATGCGCATCGATCTAATCTAAGGGATGAGCTACATCATAGCCACAGCCCGGCATAGGCGTGAATGCGCAGCTCAGGGTGCCGCAGACGAAGCCACGCACACAGTGATCAGTTGCAACGCGATTGTCGTGCGGAGGCATCGCGCGCTAGCGCCACCACTGGAATGGCTACTGTACGCCCAGGGTTCCGTAGACACTCAAGACCCTCGTTGCGCGTAGCGCCGTTCAAACTAGGTCGCCAGTTGAACCATGACGGCGTTTTGGGTTGTAGAACATCTCGATGTAGTCGAACACCTCGGTGCGTGCGGCCTCTTTGGTGGAATAGATCCGCCGCCTGATCCGCTCGCGTTTGAGCAGGCCGAAGAAGCTCTCCACGGGTGCATTGTCGTGGCAGTTGCCACGCCGACTCATGCTGCACACCAAGCCATGGGACGCCAGGAAACTCTGCCAGTCATCGCTGGTGTAGACAGACCCTTGGTCCGAATGAACCAGGCAACCAGCGTTGGGTTTGCGCCGCCAGACCGCAGACAACAAGGCCTGCACGACCAACTCGGTATCGGCCCGATCGCGCATCGCCCAGCCGACGACCTGCCTAGAAAACAGATCGATCACCACAGCCAGATACATCCAGCCTTCCTGCGTGCGGATGAAGGTGAAATCGCTCGCCCAGGCCGTGTCCGGCTTCGTCACGTCGAACTGTCGGTCAAGCAGGTTGGCCGCCGCCTTTCCCTGCGTCCCACCATGGAAGCGCGGTTTGCGACCATAGCCCACCTGGGCACGCAGTCCCTCGGTGCGCATCAGCCGATGCACCCGATGGCGACTGCAACGCTCACCCAGATCGCGCAGATCCTGGGCGATCTTGCGATGCCCATACACACTGCCGCTCGCCAACCAGTGGTGCTTGATCACTCCCAGCAGGCGTTGGTCTTCTCACTGTCGGGCGAGCGTAACCAGGCGTAGTAACCCGCCCGGTTGACGCGCAATACCCGGCACATGGCACACACCCTGAATTCCCTGCGATGGTCCTGCATGAACGCGTACTTTGCCTTTACCCCTTGGCAAAGTACGCGGCGGCCTTTTTTAGGATGTCGCGCTCCTCGGTCACTCGACGCAACTCTGCCTTCAGCCGCCGAACCTCGGCGCTCTGGTCCGCCTCGGCGCGCTGCACCACGCAAGACTTGCCGAACGTACGCAGCCAGGCGTACAGGCTATGTGTGGTGACACCCAGTCGCTCGGCGACTTCTGCCACCTTGAACCCACGATCGGTCACTTGTCGGACCGCTTCGATCTTGAACTCATCCGTATACCGCTTGCTGCTCATGGACACCTCCGAATCTGCCATTTTCCATGGCCTTGAGATGTCTAGGAAACCCTGGGCGTATCAGGCAGCATTACCCCCTGACCGGTAGAAACTGGCAGCGTGTATGAGTCCACAGAAACTGGTCTATGGCTTCCGCAGTTGGGTTGCTATGCACCTTTCCATGCTCGGCTGCAGTTGGCACGCCCGGCGTGATCGCGCGAGTGTCGGTTACGCAAGTCTCGTGGACGCTCGCTCAACGCACGCCGCACTAGGCCCGGATCGTCGGCAAAAAACGCATCGATGCCGGCATCCAGATACGCCTTCAGCTCGGCCAGTGCGCCAGCCTCGTTACGCTCGGTCACCGCGCCACTGCTGCGATTGTTGACTGCCAGAAAATAATTCTCCGGGCGAAACGTATACGGCTGCACCTGCAAGCCTGCCGCATGCGCGTCGTGCACCAGGCTGGTCGGCGTGCCCAGGCGTTGCTGCGCATCCAGCGGAATGATGCTGCGTATGTCCGGGCCGATCGCATCGGCGTAGCTGGCGATCTGCTTCAGCCCTTCGGGCGCGATCATCTGCCCGTAGGTGTGCGGCGCGGCGTCCACGCCCGCATCGGGCAGCACCATCTGCGCGCCACCCAGCAACTGCAGCAGGCGGATCGTGCTGCTGCGCCCGATCTTGCCGCGCAGGTAACGCAGGTTGCCGGTCTCGAACGACTGGATCACTACCGGCGCGGTCTGCGTGTACGCATGCGCACGCAAGGTCGCCAGCACCTTGTCTTCCATCGCCAGATTCAGCCCACCGAAATAGCTCGGGTGCTTGATCTCTGGAATCAGTCCGATGGTGCGCCCGGTCGCCGCCGATTCCGCTGCCACGAAGTCGATGATCTCGTCGAAGGTGGCGATCTGGAATTGCCCATCCCAACGCGTGCCACGCAACTGCGGAAGACGCTCGCGAGCACGCAGCATCTTCAACTCGGCCAGGCTGAAATCTTCAGTAAACCAGCCTTCCATCGTCTGACCATCGATGATCTTGCGGGTTTTGCGCGATGCGAACTCCGGATGGCTGGCCACATCAGTGGTGCCGCCGATCTCGTTCTCATGGCGCGCCACCAGCACGCCATCCTTGGTCGACACCAGGTCCGGCTCGACAAAATCGGCACCATCGACAATCGCCTTGGCATACGAGGCCAAGGTGTGCTCCGGGCGCAATGCGCTGGCGCCACGGTGCGCAAAGATCTGCACCGTCTTGGCCAGTGGCACCTCTGCCCACGCCGGTCCGCTCATGCCGACCATCATCGTTGCCACTACCAAAACACGATGGAACTGCATCATGCACTTCTCCAACGAAAAAGCAGCGATCAAAACTAACGGCATAACCGTCAAGCGAGCGCCGCCGATGGTCGATGCGGCATGTACGACGCGTACATCCCGCTTACTCCACATCGTCCGCGCCCGCCTGACAACCACTCGCTAAGTCTTGTCAGCCAGTCTAAAACTATCGACATCCATCGGCATCGGAAATCCGTAAGCAGCTACAAGGCTCGCTGTTACGAATCCCCAATCCCGATTCCCTGATCTCCAACTCAGAACTTCGCATCCAAGGTCAAGAACACCTGCAGCGTTGCGCTCGCATGGAACGCCAGCTGGCGGCCATTCGGGTCGCTGTTGGCGAAGGCGGTGAGGTTGGTGACGTTGAGCGAGAGCTTGAGCCCCTGCAGCACGCCGGCCTGGCCGAAGTCGTACCCGGCACCGGCATCGAACGAGGTGTAGCCGCCAAAGCCCTGATCGTTGGTGTAGGTGTAGTAGCGCTGGCCGGTGTACTTGCCGCGCAGGTTGACGTTCCAATTGGCGTGGTTGAAGGCGATTTCGCTAGCGAACATGCGCTTGGGCGTATCGACGGTGATCTTGCCCGCAGTTGGAATGGTCACCTCGAACCTGCTCTGCAGAGAATTCAGCGCTGCAGACGGTGCTGCCAGGCGTGATGCAACAAGGGCCGCAGCAGTGGTGCGACCTATGGACCGCGGACGGAAAGCTGAGGGCGGTCGTTGATCCGACGCCTCACTCCTTGCGACGCTCCAATTCCCGATGACGCCACCTGCCGTAGGTCCAGTCCGCTACGGGCCCGCCCATGCGTAGCGAGTGGGCTGCAGGCGGCGCGCTCGTGCGGATCGACGCCACGCCGATGATCGGCACCTAGCGACACAGCGCCTCTACCTCGTGGCGCTGAGCCTTGCTGCATGCGAAGTCTTGGCGGCCAGGCGGTCAGGCGGCCACGGGCCATAGCCGGACCGGCGCGGCTGCGCCACATCACGCGCGCGCTCCGTTGCAGCGGACACGTGTAGCGAGCACGGCGCTTTACACCTGAAGGGCACGGCGTTTGGCAGTTCATCCAGCCCCTCATCCGTGCAGTGCACCACAGGCATCTGTATCCCGCGTGTGGCCAATGGCTACACCAACCATCTGGGCAATACCTGGCCCGAAAGCCCTGTTTCAGAAAAAAGTTCCGGAAAGATGACATCTCCGCAAATCCCGGGTTAATCTTCAGACAGTTTTCAGGAAAGAGACAGCTATGGCACTCGCCAAGCTGCCTGAAGCGCCCCTCCCCCTCAACTGCTACAGGACAGTTGAGTCCCACGCTTTGCAGTCGTTTGCGACGGTATTCATCAGGAGTAGAGAGGAATGACGCGTCCAGGGATTCGTAATTGGTTGTCCAGGAACATCACGCGCAGTGCCTTGAGCCTGGCGTTGGGTCTGTGTGTCGCCGGTGGTTTGCAGGCGCAAAGTGCGGTTGGCTCCATTTTCGGTAGCGGCCAGCCAGGCAGCACCATTGCCATCCAGAGCCTGCAGACGGGGGTGACTCACTCGGCCACCGCCGCTGCCGATGGCCGATTCACCTTCAGCCAGCTACCTCCGGGCAAATACGTCATCACCTCCGATGGCGTAACTCGCGAGGTCGAGGTCAAGGTCGGTAGTGGCTCGCAGGTGCTGCTGAACAATGACGCCACGACTCTGGACAGGGTCGAAGTGGTGGGCGAGCGTGCGTTCAACCCGATCGATGTGTCCTCGGTGGAATCCACCACGGTCTTCACCGCCGAACAGATGATCTCGCTGCCAGTGGCCAGCGACGTCTCCTCGGTCGCCTTGCTCGCGCCTGGCACAGTCAAAGGCGACAACGGTCTCGGCAATGGCAATCTTGCATCGTTCGGCGGCTCTTCGGTGGCCGAAAACGGCTATTACATCAACGGCTTCGACGTGACCAACATGCGCACGCTCCTGTCGTTCGCTAATGTGCCGTTCCAGGGGATCGCGCAGCTGCAAGTGAAGACCGGTGGCTATGGGGCCGAGTACGGTCGCTCGCTGGGCGGCATTGTAAGCATCGTGACCAAGTCCGGCTCCAATGACTGGCATTACGGTGGCAGCGTCGAATGGGCTCCGGATTGGGGGGCCGCGAAGGGCAAGAATGTGCGTGACCGTGATCCGGATGCTGCAGATCCGCTCTACCAATATCGCAGCGACAACCAGTTCGACAGCACCATCTATTCGGCTTATGCGAGTGGTCCGATCATCAAGGACAGATTGTTCTTCTTCGCCATGGCCGAGGGCCGCAACGAAACGATCAATATTTTCAGATCGGTCAACAGCGAACGTCAGCGCGACACCACGCCGCAAGGTCTGGTCAAACTCGACTGGTACATCAACGACAGCAACCTGGTGGAATTCACCGGCATCTACAACCAAGCCAAGACCAAGTACAGCACCTACGAATACAATCTCGATGCCAACGGCGAAAACCGTTACAACATCGGCCGGCACGAGGCGCCGATCGAAAGCTATGAGATGGAAAACGGCGGCAAGGTCGGCATCCTCAAATACACCGGCTACTTCACCGACAACTTCACCTTGTCGGCGCAGTACGGCTATCTGAGCAACCTGATCGACTCGCGTCTGCCCGCCAATCCTGCCGGCGGCGAATGCCCATGGGCGTACAACTTCGGGTTGACCACCAACACGGTGGATCGCTACATCGGCTGCAACCCGGGGACGATTTCGACCATCGCCGATTTGAACGCCGAACCGGACGAAGACATCCGCAAGGCATTCCGCGTCGATGGCGAGTGGGTGTTGGGCGAGCATCGGCTGCGCTTCGGCGTCGACCAGGAAAACTACGAATCCAGCCATCGCGGTCAGACCTATGCTGGCGGAATCAACTGGGCGTATTACACGGTCCCAGGTACCTCTGTCGCCACTGGCGCATTTGCCGGGCAGCCGGGTCGTACGGTGAACGGTCAATTGGTCCCACGCGGAGCGCTTTACGCACGTTCGCGCGTTTATCAGACCAGTAGCTCCAGCTACGAAAACACCAACAGCGCCTTTTATCTGGAAGACAATTGGCAGGTGACGGAAAACTTCCTCGCTGTGCTCGGACTACGCGGCGAGAAGTTCGAAAACAAGAACGGCGACGGCATTGCCTGGGTCGAGTCCGATTACAAACTCTCGCCACGGCTTGGCTTCTCGTGGGATGTACTCGGTGACGCCAGCTTGAAGTTGTTCGGTACCGCGGGGCGCTACTACATCCCGGTCGCCACGAACTCCAGTATCCGTGCAACGGGCGCGGAATCGACCGTGTCCAACTGGTACTACGTCAACGGCTGGAGCGAAGCAGACGGCACGCCGGTCGGCCAAGGCGCACAGATTGGCGCGACCCAGACCAATGGCTCGCTGGTTGCACCAAACCCGGCCTCGGTTGCATCCACCAATCTTTCGCCCATGTACCAGGACGAAGTGATTCTGGGCGGGCAGCTGCAACTGACGGAAAACTGGATGGCGGGTGTGCGCATGATCCGTCGCGAAGTGAAATCAGGCATGGACGATACCTGCACCACCAACCCGTGGATCGATTGGGCAGCGGATAATGGCTATCCCGATTTCGATCCCAGCTCCGTACCGAGCTGCTATTTCCTTAACCCAGGCAGCGATGTCACTCTCAATGTCGACTTGAACGGCGATGGAGAAGTGGAACTGGCAACCCTGCCGGCCTCGTATCTCGGTCTGCCCGAATATCGGCGTATCCACACCGCGCTGGAGTTCTTCTGGGAGCGCACCGGCGAGAAGTTCAATTTCCAGGGTTCTTACACGTTTGCCAGAACGCGCGGAAATGTGGAAGGCTACGTCAATTCCACCTTGGGGCAGGAAGATCCGGGGCTGACACAGGACTTCGACCACCGGCTATTTACCGACGGCACCTACGGGCCGACACCGAACGATCGCCAACACACCCTCAAGCTGTTCGGTGCCTACCACCTCACGCAGGAATGGCAGTTTGGCGGCAACCTGGTGCTGCAATCCGGTCGCCCGGTCAATTGCCAAGGCTATATACCGCTGGACGACATTCCTCAGCCCGACCAAGGGACGCTGAGCGCATACGGTGGCTCGAGCTTCTACTGCTTGAACGCCGAGGGCACGCGTGTGCTGCGGCAGCGTGGCGACGAAGGGCGTACGCCGTGGACCTGGACGTTCGATCTGACAGCGGCGTACATACCCAACTGGGCCGAGAACAAGCTGCGCATCAAGCTCGACATCTTCAATCTGTTCAACAACGACCGCGTTACCGAGTACAACGAGTTCAGTGAAGCGTCTCGCGACGTGATCAACCCCAACTATCTGAACGACGTCAATTACCAGACGCCGCGCTCGTTCCGGCTGACCGCGCGTTACGACTTCTGATGGATTGATTGCACATCAACTCCAAAATAACCGGCCTCGAAAGAGGCCGGTTTTCTTTGAGCCAACCGCTGCGGATTGTCCATCGCACGCACGCTGCGGCACCGCTTCACTTACCGATACAAAAACTCGAAAAGATCTTGCCGAGCAACTCGTCGGCGCTCAGTTTGCCGGTGATGTCGCCGAGCGCTTCCTGCGCCAGGCGCAGTTCTTCGGCGGCCAGTTCGAGTTGTTCGAAGCGCAGTTGCAGATCGGCGGCATCTGCGTGTTGCTCGGCGCGACGCAGGGCTTGGACATGCCGCGTGCGTGCGGAAAATTCGCCCTCCACACTTTCCACGCCATCGCCCAGCGCAATTTCGCGCAGGCGGGTGCGCAATCGCTCCAGTCCCTGACCGGTCACTGCAGACACCGCGATCGCATCGTGGTCGAGCTCTGTGGCTTCGGTCAGCAGATCGCACTTGTTGTAGATCCACAGCTGACGCGGCACCGTATCGATGGCATCGCCAATCGCGTGACGTGCGGCTTGTGGGTCGCATGCGTCCAGCACCACCAGCGCCAGATCGGCGCGCTGCAATTCGGCATGTGCGCGGCGCATGCCTTCGCGTTCGATCGCATCGCCGCCATCGCGCAAGCCGGCGGTGTCGACCAACGTCAACTCGAAGCCATCGAGCTGGATGGCTTCGTGCAAGGTGTCGCGTGTGGTCCCAGCGACATCGGTGACGATCGCCCGATCGCTACCGGCCAATGCATTGAGCAACGAACTTTTGCCGGCATTGGGCGGTCCGATCAACACCGCATGCAAACCGTCGCGCAACTTGCGCCCGCGTTCGGTATCGCACAATAACTGTGCGAGCAAGCCGCGCGCCTTGCTCAAGCCGTCGCGCACTTGCGTGCCGCCCAGCGTGTCCAGCGGTTCATCGGCGAAATCGATGGCCGCCTCCACATGGATACGCAAACGCGTGAGGCCGTCGCTAACCGCATTGACGCGGCGCGAGAACACGCCATCGAGCGAACGACGCGCGGCACGTGCCGCACGCACATCCCCGGCTGCGATCAAGTCGGCGATAGCCTCTGCCTGCGCAAGATCAAGTTTGCCGTTGAGAAATGCGCGCTCGCTGAATTCACCGGCACGTGCTTGACGCGCGCCCAAGGCAATGCAGCGCGCCACTAATTGCTGTAGCAATACCGGGCTACCGTGGCCTTGCAGCTCCACCACGTCTTCGCCGGTAAAACTACGCGGCGCAGGAAACCACAGCGCAATGCCATCGTCGATCACCTCGTCATCCGCATCGCGAAAACGTGCGTAGCGCGCCTGCCGTGGCTGCAAATTCGTAATGCCCAGGTTCGCGGCAATCTGCGCGGCATGCGGGCCGGATAGCCGCACGATGCCGATGCCTCCGGTTCCGGCGGCACTGGCGATGGCAACGATGGTCGATGGCAAAGAAGACATAGGCAGCAGAGTACGGCGTGTGGTCCGAGACGTTTCTTGCATACGCGCCGGCGCGGCTACTTCGTGGCCGCAATTCCAGAGCGGTGGCATATAGCCTTGCGCGCGATGGATCGATCTTCAATACAGAGATCCGACGCTGCCTGCAGCCTGCTTGCCACAACCAGTCGACACCAACACTCCGCGCACGTTATGCACAGCAAGATGCGATGGACGATGGTGCTTACACGACGGCGTTTTTGGCGATAGAAAGAACAGCTGCGGGCTTTCACACAGAAGGCCCGCCTTGCGGCGGGCCTTCTTGAACTTACTTGGCGTTGGTGTGGATGATCTTGCTCGGCTTTTCGCCATGCTGGCGGATCATCCACCATTGGATCAGCAGACCCAAACCACCGTTGACCACCCAGTACAGCACCAAGCCGGCCGGCATGAAGGCCATCATGACGCCGAACACCAGCGGCATGAACTGCATCATCTTGGCCTGCATCGGGTCCATGCCTGGGGTCGGGGTCAGCTTCTGCGTAGCCCACATGATCGCGATGTTAAGCACCGGCAGGATGAAATACGGATCGCGCGCGGTCAGATCCTGGATCCAGCCCAGCCACGGCGCCTGACGCAGTTCCACCGACTCCACCAGCACCCAGTACAGCGCGAAGAAGATCGGCATCTGGATCAGCAACGGCAGGCAGCCGCCCATCGGGTTGATCTTTTCCTTCTTGAACAGCTCCATCGTCGCCTGCTGATACTTGACGCGATCGTCGCCATAACGCTCCTTCAGCTGCGCCAGGCGCGGCTGGAAGCGGCGCATCTTGGCACCGGACTTGTACTGCGCCGCCGACAGCGGATATAGCGCCAGACGCAACAACACCACCAGACCGATGATGGACCAGCCCCAGTTGTGCAGGAAGCTGTGCAGATGGCTCAGCACCCAGAACAGGCCCTGGCCGATGATGGCCATGATCGAGAAGCGGCTGTAATCGACCACACGGTCCAGCCCCTTTACGTCTTCCCTGGCGATCAGGCTGACCAGCTTCGGGCCCACCCAAAGGCGTGCCTCGGTGCTGGCGGTCTGACCCGGCGCCACAGTAAAGGCCGGGCCACGCAGCTCGGCCACGTCACGAGGGCCGTCCTGAGCCAGCACATACAGCGAGGCCTGATCCTTCTGCGGAATCCACGCGGTGAAGAAATGGTGCTGCAGCAGCGCCATCCAGCCTCCGGTGATCTGGCGATTCAAGCCGCCATCGTCCATGTAGTCCTTGAACGCCCGGCGCTCGTAGCCTCCTTGCGGGCTATACCAAGTCGCACCGTTGAAGCTGAAAGAATCCGGGTTGGTCATACCGCGGCTGAGGATGGTCGGCACCCTGCTCAGCTTGCGGAACACGTAGCCGTTCCATGGCGCGTCACTCTGGTTGATCACTTCATCCTTGATCGAGATCGCATAGCGACCGCGCTCCAGGGTGAAGGTGCGCCGAATTGATACGCCATTGGGGCCATTCCACACGAACGGCACCACTAGGGTGTTCTGCCCCTTGGCCAGCTCGAATGCAGTGCCCGGCTGCTCAGCGCGGAAACCATTCACCCCCGGCACCGGCGAATGCTCGCTGGCCCAGCCGCTGGTGGCGTTGTACGGGTGAGCGGCATCTTCGCTCAACAAGCTGACCGGCGCGTTGCCGTCCTTGGTCTGCGGAAACTGCAGAAGTTCGGCGTCGAGCACGCTGCGGCCATCCAGCTTGAGGCGCAGCACGTCCGAGGTCAGGGTGACGACAGGTGCAGCGCCGGCAGCGGCAGGTACCGCCGTGGTGGTAGTGGGTACCGCGCCCGGCGCGCTGGCCTGTGGAATGGCCTGGGCGGCAGGCACATTGGCCGCCGAGGCGATCGCATCCAGATCGCGTGCGGCCGGAACCGACTGTGCTGCAACCACGACGGGCGCATTCGCAACCGCCTTGTCCTTGCCCCACTCCATCCACAGCAGCGCCGCGACCATCAGCCAGGCAAAAATCAGGAAAACACGGGTCTGGTTCATCGGGCAGCAACTCGCTCAGTCGGAACTGGGTTCCGGCTCTGTCGGGGAAGGGGAGGATTGGTGCATCGTCCTGGCGGGCGGCATTGTGCCGGGCGCAGCTGGCATGGGCAATGCGCCAGCACGACGCAGCAGACGCAAAAAGGCGTCACGAATCTGTGGATTGGTTGCCTTGGCAGCTGCCGAGCGCGCCACAATCACATAGTCGCCGCCAGCCAGCTCTGGCAATAGGTGCCGCATGGCGTCGCGCAGGACACGTTTGATGCGGTTACGTCCGACTGCACGGGCATCGACTTTGCGCGACACCGCCATGCCCAGGCGCGGCGGTGTCTCACCGGTACGCCAGTGCAGGCTGAGCAACGGGTCGGAGGTGCGGCGTGCGGTATCGAAGACGACCGTATATTGCGCACGCGTACGAACCCGCGCAGAGCGAGGAAATCGCCTGCACGGGTTCGGTGCGTTCACGGTAGGGACTGCCTCGGCCGCAGGGAGCGGCGCGGCAATCAAGCGCTCAGGCGCTTGCGGCCCTTGGCGCGGCGGCGAGCCAGGATCTTACGGCCGTCGGCAGTTGCCATACGTGCGCGGAAGCCATGGTCGCGTGCTCGCTTGAGGTTGCTGGGTTGGAAAGTACGCTTGGTGGCCATGGGGCCCTCTGCATGAATGAAGTCGAATATGACAAGAAATTTTATAGGGCCGCTACAGGCCGGGTCAACTCCCCAGACGCGTCACTGCAGGCGATGCTGGCCCAAGCCTGTGGATGAGCCTGTGAATAAGTCTGGGAAAACCCTGCCCTCAGTGCTAGTGTGTTGCATCCTCTTTTCACTACCGGGCTGTGAGCACGGCGCTTTTCTGCGCGCCACAGCCGGCAACAGATGATCACACTTT
>NZ_CP071956.1 GCF_017603965.1 Xanthomonas fragariae
CGGGAAGCGCCGGACGGCTGCACGATCAGGTCGGCAGCTCGGGCAATGTCGAGCGTGGCCGCGCTGGTTCGGGCCGGGCCGTCGATGACAAGCAGGTCGTAGCCGTTGGCGGCCGCCAATGCCTGGGCGGCCGTGCCGAACGCCTCGGCCGAAATGGTCGGCTCGATGCCCTGCGACAGCCGCAGCCGGTGCCAGTCGATGGACGTGCCCTGCTGGGTGTCCAGGTCCGCGATTTTCACGCGCAGGCCGCCGGCGGCGGCTTCACGTGCCAAGGCGCGGGAGATGGTGCTTTTCCCAACGCCTCCCTTCTGTGAAACGAATGCGACGATAGCCGCCATGCTGCGCTCCTGTTAGATGCTAGATAGCAGCTAGATTTATCTAGCTGCTAGCGCAAAAGATAGCAGCTAGATTTAAAAGTGGTGGCTAGATAGCAGCTAGATTTTAGCGGCTAAAATTCGGGGACGGCATGTCGCCGCCGGCGCGCCAGCTCGGTCACCGCCCATTCGATGGCTTGGCGCATTTCCTGGCGTAGCGCCTCGACCTCGGCCGGGGTCAGTTCCCGCACGCGCGGTTCGGCGTTCATCATGGCGTTGTCTCCCGTGGACCTGCGTTCACCAGGGCACCCCCTGCGCCACGCTCAAGGGCGCGGTAAATGGTCGAGCGATGCACGCCCAGCAGAGCCGCAACCTCCTTGATGGGTTGGCACTCCTGGGCGATTAGGCGGCGCGCATGCGCGATCTGCGCCGGGCTGAGGGTAGGGGCGGGACCGAACCTAACTCCGCGCTTCTTGGCCGCCTCGCGGCCGCTCCTGGTGCGGTCAACTATTAGGGATCGCTCGAACTCGGCCATGCCTGCAAACACCGTCAACACCATGCGGCCGGCCGGCGTCGTCGTATCGGCCCACGGCTCGGCCAGGCTTCGCAGTCCCGCGCCGGCCTCCTGGATGCGTTCGGCAATGTCCAACAGGTCGCGCGTACTGCGCGCCAGGCGGTCCAACCTGGTCACGGTCACCACGTCACCGGGCCGCAAATGGTCCAGCATGCGGGCCAGCTCGGGGCGGTCCCGCTGGGTGCCGGTGACCTTCTCGGAAAACAGCTTCGTGCAGCCGGCCGCGTGCAGCTCGGCGCGCTGATTGGTGAGGTCCTGCGCCCCCGTGCTGACGCGGGCGTAGCCCAACAGCAGCCGGCCGGTGGCCAGGTCCAGAGTGCCGGGGTTGGTCTTATCGCGCATTGCCCAAGTCCTCCGGCGCAGTCGGGTCATCAAGATCGACCTCGGGAACGCCTGTCAGCGGCTCGCCATCGCTCCGCATGGCGCGTGGCCCGGTGTCAAACTCCGGCTTGCCCTGGTCGCTGGATGCGCCTGGCGACAACAGCCGGTCATCCGGCATGAGCCGGTAAGAACCGCCATCATCAGCCGGGCGAGGGCGGTACTCCGGCGGACGTTGTTCAACCGAGACAAGCCATGCCTCTGCTTCGGCCGTCGCGTCGTCATGCGCCTCGCGGGCGAGATACACGGCATAGGCATCGACCGCCCGGCCAGTGTCTCCGGCTTGCTTCATCCAGTCGCGCCGCGCGCCCTCGTCCAGGCCGTTCCACCACGCCATGCCGGCGGCCGGGTCGGCGTGAGCATCGGCAGGGAACGCACCGCCGCCTTCCTCCTGGCCGTCGATCAGTAAGCGCAGCCGCCAACCGCCGCCCAGCTCGGCCGGGCGCGGGTCGATTTCGTAGGTGTAGTTCTGCATGAACGGGCCTCGGCTCGTCGCAAGTTATGTCGCAAGTATTATTAAATATGCGCCTATAACTTGCAACAGCTTCTGCCCAGCAAATCCGGGACATTCAGCGGTGTTTCAGGTTTTTAGACTTACGCGACACCCAAGAGACAGAGTCAGTCAGTCGGCAGGCCTGTTTTGCCTCAGTTAGGTTCTAGACGGGGTCGACAGAGAAATTGGCCGGTCAGATTAAGACCCTAGAGATGTACGTATACGCATTCAACATAAAACCGCAGCGCATCGACACGGCATCGCAATTCCAAATAAAAACAAAGACTTTGACGCGATTTTATTCCGTAGATTCGCATTATACAAAATGCGTCTTTTCATCAAAGACTTACGCAAAACTATTACTTGTTAATACCGCCGCCAAGAGCCTAAAATCAGACGGGCTCAGACGGGCAACGAACCCATTTCGTATTATACCTGGAATACAAAATGCAGACTGATTTTGAAAACATGTCGGCGACCGCTCTGCTGTGGACGAAGCGCCGCTGGATGCTCGGATTTGCTGCGTGCCTGATGTCCGCAGCTCGCTTTCCGCCCTTCAATTGGATCTGGCCGGCATGTGCAGTCGTGTGCCTGATCATCGCGCTACACGCGCATGAGCGCCTTGCCGTGATTAGAGGCAAGGCGTGTAGATGGCGCGACGTGTTCGATTTGGAGGCCCCCCTCACTGGATGGCTCAGTAAACAAACTTCCAGCACCCGGGATGGCAAGTGATGGACACGAAGCAAACCGCAAAATCAGTCGGGATTGAGATCGCAAAGCGCTTTTTCCTGCCGACCTACGCATTCCGAAAGAACGTGCAATCGTTCAAGGCAGCAAAACAGCAGCACGACGAAAACATCGTCTACATCAAGGAGCTGTATGTACGAGCGAAAAAAAAGGCTCGCGCCGAACAGCAAGGCGAAGGCAGTGCCGCTAATGAGCAAGGCTTCGAGGAGATGATGCGCCGCCGATCAGTCGGCGCACCAAGCATTGGAGATCTGCAGCGGCGGTTTCTTTTTCAGAAACGTCTCGCCGTTGGGACCGGCGCGGTTTTCCTCCTGATGGCCGTCTATGCACTTTCACGCGACAACGTGTTCGGCATCTTCACGCTTGTGGCCGGTCTGCCAGTGATGTTCATGGCTAGCCTGACCGCGCAGTTCCGCCTGTGGCAACTGCGGAACCGGCGACTGTCTCGAGCTGAGCGCGGCGGCCTGAATGATTTCATGAGAGAGCCCGGTTGGTTTGTCAGCGTCATCGACCCACGGCAGAAAGGGGAGCGGGCATGAAGCGCAAAGCAGCACTTTTCCTTGCGGCAGCCTTGACCAGCTTCGTCGCGTTGCCCGCTTTCGCCGACGGCACTAGCCTCGGAGAAATCAGCCAAGCGGCGAGCCGCTCGGACGATCTCAGCCGGCAAGCCTTGGTCGGCGTCTTCGGTAACGTAGCGAACAATCCGCTCGCAACAGGCGGGGCCGGTGGCGGCGATACGATCCTCGCGAGCCTGTTCCAAGTAACGAACGGCGGACTGCTCGTCGTCGGCGCCTTCTTCGCCTGCTATACGTGGTTCAAAAAGCTCTCTCAAGCGGCGCATAGCGGGGCGGTCTACGGAGAAAACAAGGGCACCATGTGGAGGCCGATCCGGCTCGTATGGGGACTGGCATCGCTGGTGCCGACGGCGAACGGCTGGGCCCTCTCGCAACTGCTGATGTTGTGGGCTGCTTCGGTTATGGGTGTCGGTATCGCCAACATGGGGACCGACGCAGCAATCCATGCCTTCTCGGATGGGAAAGGCATGGTGCTGCAACCGGCAATGCCCAGCACGATACAGCTCGCGCGAGATCTGTATCAGGCCAACCTATGCATGCACTCGTATAACGCAAGCCTGGCGATGGTCGGGGAAAATGGAGGCCTTCCGCCGGACCAGAAGGAATACGTGCAGATCACATCAGGCACCCAAGGCCTCGTATTGCGCAACCGCAACGGCACGAAATACTGTGGCGGTGCGGATATCGATGCGTCGAAGCTCGCCCCACAAGACCAATCTACCAACTGGTTCGGCGGCACCATTGATACGACGGCGCTGTTCCAAGCGCACTTGCATGCACTCCAAGCCGTGGAAAATACGCTGTCGCCGGCGGCGGCGGCATTCGTACAGGCCGTTATTGATCAGCAAACGAACGCCAGCACCGTTATCCCGGATGCCGAGGTAGCAATCCAGTCGGCCGCGCAACAGTACGAGGCAACGATACAGAGCCAGGCAGCGACAACTACCGGCGACATCAGCAGCTTGGCCGGCCAACTCAGCAGTTCGATCAAGGAGGCTGGATGGTGGTCGCTTGGCGCGTGGTATCAGACGTTTGCTCAGGCCAACAGCAAGCTCTCCGATGCAGTGTCAGCCGTCGCACATGTGTACAAAGAGCAGGTGGGTGGAAACGATGGCGTTTCCCAACTGCGCTCCCGAGTCGATAGCGCATTCCAGCTTAAAGAGGCTGGCTCGACGACGACACAGCCGTTGGGAAACGCAGGAAACGCCAGTGAGAAGGATGGCGGCAAAGCCATCAGCCAGATCTTCTCGGGCTTTGAGCATAAGATCATAGCCGCGATGACCAGCAGCGGAGATGCGGAGCGTGGCAGTGTGAACCCGCTCATAAAGATGAAAAATATCGGTGACTACACAGTGGGAGGCGTCGAAGGCGCGTTCGGTGGGTGGGTCAGCTTGAACGCTGTCGTCGCCGGCGCAAATGCCAACATCTGGGGAAAATTTGCGGCCAATGCGTCCGGCATTGGTGCGGCCGTCGCCGCAGCACTGCACTCGACGGAGCCGATGTTGTTCACGCTGCTCATCCCGCTCCTGCTCATTGGTGCCGGCCTGTCTCTGTACCTGCCCATGATCCCGTTCATCACCTGGTTCGGGGCGATCATTAATTGGCTCGTGATCGTGGGCGAAGCCATCGTGGCCGCGCCTTTGTGGGCGATGACGCACCTGGGCGGTGAGGGAGATGGCATGGGTCAACGCACGACACACGGATATATCTTCCTGCTGAACGTGACAATGCGCCCGATCCTGATGGTGGTTGGCTTTTTCTTCGGCGGAGCTGTCCTAATTGAAGGTGGAACGGTTCTCACGAAATTTTTCGAGATCGCAGTCGCGAACGCCCAATTCGATTCGATGACTGGCATCGTCAGCGTCATCGGGTACCTCGCGATTTATTTCATGCTCGGCGCGAATCTGATTCATACGAGCTTTAGCCTGATCTTCGTTGTGCCCGACCAGGTGATCAACTGGGTGGGCGGTTCCGCGGCTGCAACGCTCGGCCGCGAAACGACTGGCGAAGTGCGCGGGATGCTCGCAGTGTTTGGAGGCAAGCTTGAGCGAATCATGCCGGGCACCACCAAGCGTAAACCTGATAAAGGCGGTAGCCGCCCGAGTAACATCGATGGAATGTGTTCGTGAGGAAATAAGTCATGCTTAATTTGATAATCGTATTGGTTCCGGTCATGCTGGCTCTCGCGTCGATCGCCGGCCTCGTCTTCAGTGGATTTGGACTGTTGGTTGGCGTAGGCGTGCGCGACGGAATGCCGTGGATCGTAACGTCCGTTGCCGGCCTGGTCGTAGCCATCGTCTGGTTCCGGACGTTCGTAAGCCATCTGAACGCGAAACTGCGGCGACAAATAAAAAGCGTCGCCCCTCCGGGTTTTCAGCCGGCCGTCGAAGCAAGCGCCCCGACAGAAGGTCAGTACGTCGGGATCTCTACGGAGATGGGGCGCGTGGTAGTCGTTGACAAGAAGAAGGGCATCGCCAAGCAGATGCCGATCGACAAGGTGTCGCGGTGGGAATTCGAAGATGCCGAAGGAGGCAGCACGTACCTCGTGCTGTGGTTCAACGATCACGCGTTGCCATCTACACGGTTGCCTGTACCACGTCGAAATGTCGATGACACGGCATCGCGGTTGCGAATGGCGTTGGGGTTCTAGCAAAAAAAAACCGGGCCTGACGGCCCGTTTTTTTTTTTGCGAGCGTGGTGCGGATGTCGTGCAACGCAAGGATCTAGTGTTCTGCGAGGCCTCGCCGTCGCTGCTCGAACGCTGCCGGCGATCGCAGCGTCTGGTACTCGAGCTGCTGCTGCTCGAGCAACCGGCACAACAGGATCGCCTCGCCCTCGGCCTCGAGGGTCCGGGGCTGTGCCGGACTACCGAACGCTCAGCGATCGAGGATCTGCCAGCCACGGCGATGAAACGACGGCGATAGGCAAACACTTGGCCAGCGTGGAGGGCGTCAGCGCGCCGGCCGCGATCGACAAGGGTTCAGCGTGCGCGCTCACCACCGCGCCGGCGCAGGTAGGAGATCGTTCGATAGTTCGCGCGGAATACTCGTTCGTCGAAGCCGCCGCGTTGCCGCAGCTCATCGACGTGCTCGGCCGAAAATCCCATGCTGGCCAGCGCAGCATCGTCGCCGCATGCAAGCGCCCGATTGGCAGCCCGCATCAAGGCATTCGCCCACTGGAATTGCGCAATATCGAGCCGGAAGGCCGACGCTTTGATAGCATGGTCAGTTGCCATGTCATAACCTCTCGTACAGGTGGTGGTGTGGAAGTCCCGACGAGGTGTTGACGCATCTCGTCGGGGCGCTTTATGCCGGATCAGGTGGAAGGGATTTCCTCTTGATCCTGGCCCGGTTTCTTCTCGCCTAGCTCGGCGAGAATATCGGGCTGCAGCTCCAGCTGGCCAACGTAGACCAGCGGCGTGCCGCAGCGGGTGTAATCGTCGCGCATTGCCTTTTCCGATCCGGGCGAGCAGTTCGGCTCGCTGCCTGGCATAGCTTTAGTGCGCTTCATCGTCAGATACCCATTTCGTGTTCGGATCGTCCACTTCCACTAGTCCCTCACGAACCTGTTCCCGGAACCATTGGTCATGCGCTGCCGCATCTGCGAGCAGCCCGGGCTTTGATTTCGTCGTCGGTCACGATCAATATCCCACTTCCTTCTGATGTCGGAAAGCCAGCACGTAAACGACATCCTCTGCAGCTTCGTGGCGATACAAGGCTACATAGCCGGAATCACCGAATTCGATGACCAACTCGCTCCACTCCGGTTGCTCGGAAAAAGGGCGGCCGATGGCCGGGGTCGTTTCCAGCAACAGGAATTGCCGCTCGATGGCCTTTGCGGCTCGCCGGGCTGCTTCCGGACTTTTACTGGCCAAAAAGCGCCGGCAGCACTCCAATCCTTGGCCTGCGCCTTCCGTGATGATTACGTGTGGCACTCAGGCAAACCCGTTTCGTTGTCCGTGCCCCAGGTGTTCAACCACGCGCGCGCCTCCTGCCCGGTCAAATGCCGGCCGGTTTCCTGATAGGCGATCCAGGATGCCTGCGCTTCCTGCTTAAAACTTTCGCGAGCTTCTTCCAGCTCCACGTACTGCTTGATCGCTTCACGCATGATCCAGTGTGGCGACCGATCGCGCAGGCTGGCCAGGTGCTGCACGCGCCCCTTCAGCTCGTCGTCGATTTTTAGTGACGTTGCCATATGTCAGTCTTCATTATCAATGAGTGATACCTAGCGATACTATACTCGCTCGCCGTCGCTGTCCATGCAAGACATCACGACGGCCGACGGGGCGCCCGCTTAGGTGTGCCATTGGCCGGTCGTCCGATCTGACCGGTAATCTGACCGCGCTGAGCAGCCAGACGACCGGACTCCTCGCGGATGTCAGCCTGCAGTTCCGGGTTGGTGATCGTGAGGCCATAGCGGGCCGCCAGACGAGCGCAGCGAGCCTTGTAAGCCTCACTGCCGGTCACTTGAAACGCCCCCCACTTTTCCGCACTAAGCTGCAGAGCGGCCAGAATGGCGGCTTCGTCTGCTTCGTCATGCACGTCGATGCGATCACCGCGATCGACAAACGCCGGCGACAACCGGCCGACCAGATGGTAAGCCACGCGATCGCCGTGGATCTCGGCCACGAAGTCGCGCAGATCCTTCCGGCGTCGAGTCTCGACCGGATCGACTCGTATAACGCCGACAATCCGAGCCGGGATCTCGTCCGGCTCGTGGTCGCGGTAGCGCCACTGGTCGGCCGCCTCGGGTGAGAGCTCGCTCCTGAGCCATGCTTCATAGCTCGGGAACGGCCGGAAACGCTCCTGGAAGCCTCGGCGCTCGTCGCGCTGCCGCTCCCGCATCCGAAGCCGCATGGCAGCCTGCTCGGCCGCCAGAACGCTGCGCAGGGCGTTCAATCCGCCGCCATTGCCGCGCCACTTTCCGGCCGTGATGTCCGTCCATGTGACACGCTGTCGTTCGGCCACTCCCTGCCGCTCGAGCTCGTGCTTTCCACGCAAGCGGATTTGCGTGGCGTTCTTGGCTTGATAGTGCGCGCGGCGAGCAGCGATGTACTCGGCCCAGCGCGGCGCAGTGGCCTTGATCGGCTTGGCCGAAAGGATAGGCAAGGCATCCGCCGGTGCGGCCGGCTGGAATTCGCCCAAACGCTTCTGCAGGGCGGCCAGCGTCGCGCTACGATCCGCGCTCGAGGCCTTCACCGCCACGTCGCCGATCCAGATGACCGCGCCACTGCCCTTGCGCTCGTAGCGAAATCCGTGCGCCTGCAGGCCGGCGTGCAGCTCGGCCCAGCTCGCGGCGTCGCGGATAATCGGCGCCGCAGACTCGATGGCGATACGCTCGGCGGATTGTTCGCCCGTCCGCACCTCCATATCGCGGCGCTTCTGAGATGGTGCTTTGTGGCCGTCGGAAGCTCCCCGAATAACCTCACCGTTCGCATCGACCTGGTAGCGGGCATTGCGCTCGCTCGACCATCCCTGGATGGCTTCGATTTTGGCGATCGCGCGATGGCCGGCTTCCTTATCGAAACCCTTGTTTGGTTTGATGACCTTAAGCGTATCCGGATGCACCCGATTCACCGCGATGTGCAGGTGCATGTTATCGGTGTCCTGGTGCAACGCATATAGAGCCTGGTGCTCGGCAAGGCCAAGCTCGGCGAGCAGGATCTCGGCCGCCTGTTCCACATGTGCCGGCGTCGGATACTCGCCTTCACGCCAGCTCAGAATGTAGTGGTTGATCGGATTCGCGCTGCGCGGGGCGTCCATCGCCAACGCGACCATCTCGCTTTGCTGGCCGGCGTGATCGTCGCAGAGGAATCCGCGTGCGCCGGTATAAGCGACCTTTTCGTGCGGATTGGTTTTGGCTGGATCACGAATGTAGTCGGTCAGGTCGCGAATATGCTTCGCCTTTGACTTCACGCGATCCGCCGGCACTTTCTTGAAGATCATGGCTGGCTCAGCTTCTTGATCTGCCCCGTGATCTCCACGAGGGCCTGTGAGGTCTCACGGCTGTACACGCCTTCCGTCGTGTTGTGGATGTGCTTCAGTAAGCCGCCAATGCGGCGCAGCTCGCGCACCATCACCATGTCGGCGTTGGCGACGATCGGCCGCCCGAAGTAACGGCGGCGCACGAGCTCCGAAACACTCAAGCTGGCCAGCTCCGCGTCGTCACGCAAACGCGCCTTCTCGTCCGGCGTCAGCCGCACGGCGATTTTCTCGGTCAGCGCCTCCGCGCCTTTTACTGTGAACGGCATGGCCGGTCCTCCCAATAGGCGCTGTGCGCCGGTCAACTGGTCCAGGGCAGCGCCCTGGCAGGATGAGCCGGCCTGTGAGAAGCGAAGCGCCGAACGGGCTGGCGCCCCTTGGCTGCACAGGAACGAAGTTCCATGTGTCAGACAAGGGCCATCCTGTTACGCTTAACTTCCATGCAAATGGTATAGCATGCCGCTGTTTTAAGCGATTCCATGCGGAAGTCTTGAAACGTAAGATGAATTCGTATTTCGCCGACACTTTGCGCGGCATCTATAAAGCCACCAGCAATGACGAACGAAAAAAGGCTCACGGTAGGGCAGATCAAAGAGATGCTTGCCGATCTCGATGCCGAATTTCCGCCGCTCACGTGCGAGGAAATCGAAGCCAACAAGGTCGGTGAAAAACGCAGCGCTGTGGACAGAAAAAAACGGGAAGACGTGGCACTTCTGCGCGCCGAACTGGAAACCTTGAAGGCGCGTGGAATGTCGATCCGACTGATAGCCGATGTGCTACGCGGTGAACACCTCGATGAAGCAACACCGACACTCCGCAAGCACCTTGCAGGAACACGCCAATGAACACGATGGATCGAGCTGGAAGCGTTCCATCCAGCGCTTTGACGGACACTCAGCTAAGCGATCTGCAACTCGCCGCGGATCTCATCGACATGATGTACAGCATCGTGTGGAACCGTATCTGGAAAGGACGCGCGGAGTGGGAGCCGAATGCAGCATCCTCGAAAGAGTTACAGAAGATCCTAAGACGGTGTGATGACGATCGCCGGCTACTCAGGTGGCACCGGCAAGATAGGGATGCAATGCAGGCGATCATCGATCACTACACCGTCGCGGTACGCGATCAGTTGACGATGCACTGAAACTAGGGGAGAAGGCTGTGGAAGAGGCAGAAGATACGCGGCGAGCCTGGAGCTACAACGCTGCAGTAGAAGCAGAATTGGAACCCCAGTTGTATGCTTGGGCCGATATTCCAGAAGGTACGTGGGCAGCTCGACTCGACTTCAAAGCGTGGTCAAACAAGACTGCCGCCGGCCACCTTGTGTGTTACTTCACATCGCTCGTTAATGGTCGCCGCTATCGACTCTCGGCATTCCGTCCAAATCAGCCGGCCGGGCGATGCTACACGCCAAAAGATGGGGGCATTGATTTTTCATGCCCAGGACTAGACGGACAAACGTTTCTGGTGACAGTCGGCAGAACGAGGAAAGGAAGCGCCACATGGCTCACGGCGGAATTCGATGAATAGTCGCAAGGCGCGCAGTAACGCATGGCCTGCTGCAAGACAAGACTCTGAGAAACCCGACGGACGCTTTACACTTCGGTCAGGGGAATAACCCGACACACTCGATTTTTTCCAACAACAAGGAAAAAGGGAATGCATCCTGTCATCGCGAAGACCTTCGGCGGCCTGTCTGCCCAATACTACGTTCGCCAGTTCCTCTTCGGTTTGATCTTTCCGGTGTTTATCCTGTTCGCGCTGAGTCACGGCACCACGCCCCATACGGTGGTGTTCAGCACCTATGCCTTCCTTGCCGTGAACACGCTGCTCTACCCGTACGCCCGCTTCGTCTACGAGAGCATCGTCGGCTACATCATGGGTGGGAACGTCTTCTTTGTGAACGCTATCCTCATGCTGTTCGTGAAATTGATGACGATGGTGATCTGCTGGTGCTGCGCGATTTTCATTGCGCCGATCGGCTTGCTGTATCTGTACGTTCACCACAGCAGACGCTCCGCAAGCTGAAACGCAAAGCGTCGGCGAAGTACGAACACGCCATCATTTTTTCTGGATCCCGCCCTTCGCGTCGGCAGGCGGAACGTCCCCAGCCGGCGGCGTAAGACGCGCCAGCATTGCCGCAATCTGCGCCTGCATCGCCTCCAATTGGCCAGCCAACTTGAACCGCCCCGGGATTTGCGGAGGCTCAATCATCTGAGAGGATTGAGCCATGAACAAGTCGAAGAAGTTCTCACCAGAGGTGCGTGAGCGAGCGGTACGGATGGTGCAGGAGCACCGGGGCGAGTACCCCTCGTTGTGGGCGTCGATCGAGTCGATCGCCCCCAAAATCGGCTGCGTGCCACAAACGCTGTTGGAGTGGGTCAAGCAGTCGGAAGTGGACGCGGGAGCGCGGCCGGGCGTGAGCACGGCCGAGGCACAGCGAATCAAGGATCTGGAACGGGAGGTCAAGGAACTGCGCCGGGCCAACGAGATCCTCAAGGTGGCCAGCGCGTTTTTCGCCCAGGCGGAGCTCGACCGCCGGCTGAAGTGATGTATGCGATGGTGGAAGCGCACCGGAACAGGTTCGGGGTCGAGCCGATCTGCGAGGTGCTGCAGATTGCCCCGTCGGCCTATCGCCGACATGCCGCACGCCGTCGTGATCGGTCATTGCTCAGTGCCAGGGCGCATCGCGATGCCGAGCTGGCGCCGAAGATCGAGATGGTCTGGCGTCAGAACCAGCAGGTCTACGGCGCGGAGGAAATACCTCTGATCGATGAGTTCTATCGTTGCTCGCGTGGTTTTGCCTGCCGGTATTGACGTTTATCTCCTTGCCGCAGGCCAGTGGGGTCAACGTTGACGCAAATCCGGTCGGCGCACACGATGGCGTCGGAAGCGTAAAACGCCTGCACGACAGGCACCGCGTTTTCATAGCGCTGGAGTTCGTCCTTCGTGGCGGCGAGTTCACGACGGTAGTAGCCCAAAACGGCCCAGCCGACGAGAAGAACCAGCAGCAAGATGGCTCCGCCGGCGGCGAACCACGTCCACACGGTCTTGCTGGCTCCTTTCAACCGCGCAGTCGTAGTCGTGACATCGCGGTCGAATTGGGCTGCCACCGGCGCCAGCGCTTGCTTGCCGTCTTCGGCGAGTTGGGTCTTGGCGCCACCGACGATGGTGGCAATCTCGCGACGTGACATCGAAACTTCATTGCGCAGAGATTGCAGCTCTTGATTGAACGCCAAGCGTATGTTCTGTTCGCGCTGCACCATTTCAGTTCGCAAGGTAAGCATCGCCTTGGCGGATTGGTGATTGGCCTGAATCGATTCTTGTAGCGCTGCACGTAGCGCGGCGATGTCATCGTTGTTGTACATGTAACTCGCACCTGTGCTAGCGGAATTGTGGGTAGTCGTGTCTTAGGCGCGCTTCGACGGCAACGGCGAGGGGGTGAGGCTCCGCTTCCGGCAAATCGCGGATCACCGCCCACGGGGTATCGACCAGCGCGTGGCCGGTCTCGAACTCTGGCAGGCCATCACGGCGGCGCAGGGCCTGTACGGCCAGTAGTTCGGCTGGGAACACGCGGTCGAAGTCGCTCTCAAACTCATACTTGTTCTTGTCGGTACCGGGCTTGCTGCGGCTGATATGGAACTCGGCGGCGGCTTGCATGGCTTGCTGAAAAGCGGTCTTGTCGCTTGTGCGCCAGCAGTCCAGCAACTCTTTGTATGCGGGAATCAGTGGGTTGACGGACCGGTAATGCGTCGAAAGGCCGAACGCCTGGGAGAACAGGAAGATCAAGAAGGCATCGTTGGTGCCCTTGCCCCAGCTATGCTTTCGCCAATCGTCGGAAATCACTGCTTGATCCCGGTGGGCGACGTCAATCAACCAACGCGCGCAACTTCGCGCCTCCTCCCACAGCGACAGCATGGCGGGCCCAGCGGCTTCCATGCTGGACCAAAACGATAGTGGCAATCTGGTTTCACTCTTTGCCGGCACCGCAGCCTCGAAGCGGAACGCCAGCGAGCGGAAAGCCACTGCCCAGCGCAGCGCCTCGGGCAGGGGCAGCAGATCGAGCCCGTCGAAGGCGGTATTGGCCGTGATGCCGAAAGCAATGCAAGCACGAATGCCATAGGTGTGGCCGAGACTATGGCAGGACACAATCGCTGCGCGAGTCAGCGTGCCGGTGGCGTCCAACTCTTCGCGCAGACTTGCCACCTCTCTGTCGAGTCGGTCACCTTTCAATACAAGGCGATCCCACCAGCTTAGGCATTCCTTGAAGACCTTCTTCAGTGACGGGTGGGAGGTCGATACATTCATGTGCGCGTCTCAGCGGGTCATTACAGGGCCTTGGCGGACCTGCGCCTGCATTTGTTCTTGCAACTGCTGCTGCTCTTGCAATTGCTGCTGCGCGTACAGTTCATTGCCTTGCTGCACCATCTTCTGTCCTTCTGGAGATTGAGTAAATTCGAGGGCGATGCGATCCAGCGCCTTGCTGTCGCCTGCCAGCGCCGCCGCGTAGGCACGGTCCAGGTACGGGTCGTTGAACGGGCCCTTGGGTGTTTGAGAAGCTGGCTGATCCTCATCCAGCATCGCCCCGCGAGAACGAGGAGACAGACCCCGAGACGGGGCTTGCCACGCTTCGATGTGCTTATCGACATGGAGTTTGGGCGACCCCGGCTCTTGACTCAGATTGAGGCGAACCCACTTGGCATTGATTTCACCGCCTTGCTGCTCTACCTCCTTGCTTAAGGCTTTGGCAACCTGCGCCAAACCTTCAGGCACATTCTTCTCCGCCCAGTGACCTTGCTCCGAAATGGCTCGGCGGAGTCGCTCAGTGACGAATTGCCCAGGATTGCCGTACTGGTTCCGCGCCAAGCCCCGCGCCGAAGTCTTGACCTCGTAGAACTCCAACTCTCCGGCCGGATTGCGCCCAACCAGATCAATGCCGTGGCCGGACTTGTTCTTGATGGCCACGATGTCCGTGTACCCGGCTTCGACCAGATCGCGGGTCATGACTGCTTCGCCGATGTCGCCCAGTTCGCGGCGCCCCAACGCCTTGGGGTCGATACCTTTCAGGGTAGCGTTGAGTGCATCGTCGAAGGAGGTCTTGCCGTCGAAGATGGTCTTGTCCATCTTGACGAGTTGGCCCAATTCCTTCGGCGTAAAGCCGCCAACCTTGAGCATCGCGTCAAGGTTGCCAGTCGCACGGCCGGCTTCGACCAAACGCAGCAACTGGCCCTCGTCGCGGGCCACGCCCATACTGCCGCGTAGCGCCTGCGCGCCATGTTCGGCGACGTTGCCACCCTTGGACATGGCGCGGCCGACATCGTCCAGATGCTCGGCGACGATGTGGGCGTTATCTGGCGTGAGTTCGTCTAACGCTTTGGCGACCTTGCCAAACTTGCCCAGCTTGGCCACCGGCACCAACGTGGCCGCGACCTCGATACCGACAGCGCCGGCATTGCCGCCCAGATACTCGGCTTCCTTACCTTCGGCACGGGCTTTGTTAAAGCCGGTTTCCCACTCGGTGAGTTCTTTGCGCGCCCATTTCTGCGCGTCGGTGAGTGGTTTGCTCGGGTCCTCCGCGACCTCGGCGGCGTACATCTTTGCCGTACCGATCAGCAGGTCGCGGTAGTTCTCGTTGGTAGCGAATCGGTGTGCGGCTTTGCCGAGATCGACGAATTCGCCCAGCGTGTTGATCGCGTGCGTTGCGGCACCCTTGGACATGCCATAGTGGAATTGCGTGGAGCCGACTACATGGCCTGCTGAGCCTGCGGCAGCTCGCTCAAGGGAGCTCCGATCAACATCGGCTGAGACTTCCTGCATTCGCCGCTGCGCTGTAGCAAGCCCATCACTGATCTGCTTATCGACCCAGCCCGTTGCTTTTTGCGTGAACTCGCCCGCTTGCTCCCCGAGGCGCTCAACGCGGCTATCGGTGATGTTGGCTGTGTCCAGCGCGTCGTCAAAGCGATCCTTTTCGTGCTCTGAGAGGCAGGCGCCGACGGCGTCGATTAGCGGCTTGAACTGAGGCTTGCCATCGCGGTCTTTGAAGGCGGGAGAGGTCACCATATCCTCAACCAGCCGTTCGGCGTCGATGCCACCGAGAGTCTGATTGCGCAGGATCAGGCGTTGGGACTCATAAGCAAGCGGATCGACCCGCCCATGCTCGTCGGTGGCATACAGCAACGCGGCAACATCGTTGCTGTCGGCTCTGTCAGTGGCCATTCGGTGCTCCCTGTCGCCCTTCGCGTGACTAGGAGTCTAGCCAAAGATGGACTCTGGTCCTACTTTCCTGCGGTAGGGATATTCCTACGCAGTCATCAGAAACCGACCCGGCGGCAGTGAGGTGGAGCGAATTGCTGGTGTCTCGGACAGGGGACGATGGCCTGCACCCACTTCGCCCCCAGCACGGCGCTAAAGGATGACCATCCCATCGCCCGCATCCAGGCACGCAAAAACGCGATCCAGCGCAGGTTGTAGCCAGCGGCGCAGCCCAGCACGTGCAGCGCATCGCTTTGTGCACCTTTCAGCCTGCAGCGACGCAACCGGCAGTCGTCTTTCAGATGTCCGATCACGAGGGTCGGCAGGGATTCGTGTAAAAAGCAGCCAATGATGAGGTGAGGTAATGACAACCGAAGTTTCGATCCCGAACATGCGATGGGATCTGGCGGCTCTTTGCGACCATGTGCGACGGCTGTTTGGTGACGACCAGCAACGGATCGTGTCCAACTGCATCCGGTCCGTAGTGAACCGTCGCGAGTTCAGTCGCCATCACTACAACGAAGCCATGCAGGCCATCGCAGCCAAAATCGAAGGCAGGCCTGACTACGAGGTCATGGCCGCCATGCTGGGCGCCTATGACAAGGAAACCGGCTCATCCGAGGACGCCTGGTTCATCGCCTATCTCAACATCGTGGCCTGCGTGCACAACACGCGGGCAGTCGCCGACAACCTAGTGCACCTGGTCTACTTCGCCACAGGCATGAACCTTGACAACGCAACGCGTATCGAGGAAAGAGCGATCAGCTGGCACAAGGTCAAGGACAAGCTTCTTTCACCCCAACTCGTTGAGGACCTGAAGAACTTGCATTCACATGAGGATTTCAGGTATCTGGCAGCCTTAGACAACCACTGCAAGCATCGCGGCATCGTGGATGTGGGCTTCTCCGTGAGCGAAGCCGATGCCGCTCATGGTATGCGAATCAATGCTTTCACCTACGAAGGCACCAATTACCCGCAGCGATGGGTCAGGCCGCTACTGGTTGCCGAATACAAGCGACAGGAAACCCAGATTATGTTGGCTGGAAATAACTTGAACGCCTATGTGGCTGGCCTCCACTCGAAGATGCCGTAGACCTTGGCATGTCTCACTTGTGGCTCTTTCTTACACAAATCCCTGCCGACCCTCATGTTGGACTGGATCAAGGACTTCAACGATCGTGCCAAGAAAGCCGCAGCTTGATTTACATCGATCCGCAAGACAGTTGCAGCGTGCCGAACCTCAAAAGGGGTGAGGTAGTGGATGAGCCGATGGAAGCGCCGTTTTATCCGATAACTTCATGTTTTCACAAAATAAATCCGATTCTGCGAGTCATTTTTACACGTATGTCGGCTGAACACCCAATGCCGTCATCTTCTACAACGTGGTCGAACAGACCCGGATCATGAAGTCTCTGATGCGGCAGGGGTGGAAGATCACGCGGGAGGACGTGGCTTTCCTCAGCCCGTACGTGACCAGCCATGTGAAGCGCTTCGGGGATTAACTGATTGATGTGGAGGCGGTCCCGGAACCGTATGAGACTGAACTGGCATTAGTCGTGTAGTTTTGTTGCGCTAAAATATCCGCTAACTCACTGATGCAATGAATGAAATCCAATCTTGTGAGCTATTGTTAGACGTATGTCGGCTGAACCCCGGCCCGGGCTGGTCGATCCCATAGGCTTGTTCACTGCTGCCCCACGCCCGTCGCTCCATGTCCTTGAGCCATCGTTGTATCGGGTCATGGTGACCCATCACAAAAGGGGAAGTTATGAAGATTTTTGCACTTGCCGCAATTGCGGCCGTCCTGGCGTCTGGCTGTGCGTCAACCAAGAACTGGTCCGCTACTGGTGGCAGCCGCGCAGACGCAACCGTAAAGCTTTCGTACGAATACACCGCGTTCGAGAAACCACAAACTAACGAGATGGAGGCGGTCAATCTAGCTACGTCCCGGTGTAAGACGTGGGGCTATACCGGTGCTGAGGCATTTGGTGGCACTACGCAACAGTGCAATATGCCTGGTGGCATGAGTGGCTGCCAGCGCTTCCTCGTTACGAAGGAGTTTCAGTGCATAGGCATGGGCAACAAAGAGCCAGACGACAAGTGACGGAAGTGCCCGCTTCGCGGGTCGGCTTATCCGCATATCATCTTCTGGTGCTCGCATACGATTCATGGGGCGGCAGTGTCCAGTTCCGTCGCCGATGAGAGCCCAGTTGGCAGGCTTTTCGTAGAAGTTCAAAAGCGCGGAGGCTCCGCCATTAGTAGTACGCACGCACTTGTCTCACGGCGAGGGTGGCTGGTTTTCCGGCCCGATACCAGCTCGCCCGGCTCATTCCAAGGGCCTCCCAAGGCTTCTGACGGGTCAAGGACGCCTGTTCGTAGATTTCCCGGTCTACCGCACCGGCGGCGCGTCTGCGCGCTTCCTCGCGCTTCCTGTGGCGTTCTGCGGCCTCGGCCTGGCTAACGATGGTTTTAAGCTGCCGCTGTTCCTCGGTGGTGATCCTGAACAGGTTGATAAGGGTGTCGTTCTTGGGCGTGTAAAGTGGCGTGAACTCATTGCCGCCAAGGGTGACTTTCTCGCCGGCCTCGTAGGCTTTGGCCTTGCTGTAGAGCGTCATCAGCTCCTTGGAGCGGTAGGACCATGCGGGGTCCAGTTCGCCGGCCAGCGCGGCCGCTTCGTGGTACATCGCGCTACTGTGAGTCGCGCCGGACAGCAGCAGGAAGTTGAGACGCCAGAAAAGGTGCTGCATGCGCTCGCCTTCGCTGACGCCGCCGCGTAGCTCGGCCAGCTTGCGGAGATCCTCCAGGCGATCCCATGCGAGCTGCCGGCCGGAGAAGCCGCGCAGGTTGTCGCTCTTGCCGCCTGGCAGCAGCTTGAGCTGCCAGCGTTCGGCGCGGTCGCGGCGCTGCTGCTCGACGGTCCAGCGCGCCACGGGCAGCAGCATTTCGGCAAGGTACTCGAAGCTGTAGCGGATCGGCTCGCCATCCTGGCCAGCCTCGACGTGGACGACGCGGCACACGTTGCCGCTCTTGGTGTTCACGGTATCGACCAGGCGCAGCACGCGCGAGGCGTCCTTGGCCTGCGGATCGGCACCAAGGCCGGCCAGGCGGTCCACTAGGTAGCGTTGGCAGGCATTCCAGCGGGGCAGCGCCTGCCGCGGAATGGTGCCGTCCAGGAGCCATTTGGCTTGGATGCCGCGGCCGCTGTAGACCAGCAGCGAGGGCGCGGGAATGCCCTCCTGGGCGCAGTAGAACAGCACGGCCGACGCCAGGGCCTCGGGCCGGCGGCCGGCGGCCCACGGCTGCCGGTAGGTGTCCAGGTCCGCGAACAACAGGCCAATGCGCGCCAGGTTCACCACGCGCCGATTTGGCCGCATGAACTCGGCCTGGGTCAGCCACGTGTCGCGGGTTGGGTCGACCATGCTTAGCACGGCCGGCATGGCGGTCAGGCGGTAGGAGTCCTGGCGCTTCTCGCCACGCACATCGACCAGGAGGGAGAAAAACCCGGTCCTGGTCGTGTCGTGGTACGTCTTCGCCTCATCGTCCGAGCCGAACAGCGCGAGTTGTGCTGCCGAAATAGCCATGATCCCCCATTCGCGCAGACGCGATTCGCGCAGACGCGCGGAAAACCGCGCGCGAGCGCTTGCAATTGGAGGGGTCTGGCCGTAGAATGTTTAGCTATACGCAAGCTGTTTCTACGGTGTTTGCCAGTCCCCAGTTCGCCAAAACGAGAGACGGTCAGACCCCAGTTATCCGCAAAGCCCCGTCGCCAAACGGGGCTTTTGCATTTCTAAGTCCCGGCTTCCGGTGCCACCCGGTTACCGATTCGCGTTGTCTTGCCACGGCCTACCGTCTTGGGAACCCAGCCCGTGGCCTCTGTCTCCCATTCCGTGATGCCGTTCTGTAGCAGAGTCGAAGCGGCTGCGTCGAAGGACTGGAAGTAGCGGGGACCGCCTCGATACTGGCCGAGAACGCTATCGTCCTTCCCAATCCGCAAGATCACAACAAGCCCCTTCTCCGTTACGCCGATGCTGGCCGTCTGCACTTTGCCGAGCGCCATCAAGTCCTTGAACATCACCGGGCTTATGACCGGCTTGGAATCAATCGTAATCATGCCGCACCTTAACCGGGTTGTCCAGCAATGTCGAAATTTGCATTTCCTAATCTCACATTTCTAGCGGCTAGATAGCCGCTATCTAGCCGCTAGATTTCTGGTTCTCGTACAGGTCCAGCGCCAACTCTAGGACTTCCACCAGCAACAGCCCTTCCCTGGCTGCCACTTCGCGCACGCGCCGGTCGAACTCGGGCGTTACGCGAGTAGCGAACTGGACTGTTCGGTTCGTGCGGCGGGTGGTGCGGCCATCCGGGCGGGCCGGGTCACGGGTAGGCGGCGTTTGCGACGGCTTGCTCTCCCGAGCGGGGCGAATGGGCCGGGCGGCCCGCTCGGCCGGCGTGGCCACGGGTGCCACCTCCGGCGCGGTCAGGTTGGTGCTAGCTTCATCCAGCGACGGCGGCGTGCCCAGCGTCGAGCGCCCTTTCAGTTTCGATACGTCAGCCATTGGTCACCCGATCAATGAGGGATTGAATCAGCGTGTCGGCCTGGTCGTTCAGGCCCGCAAAGCGGGTTTCGGTGACGCTGTGGCCGGTGTTCTGCGCCTGGCGGTAGGCGGGGCGGTCGCGCAGGGAGCCGGCCAGCACGTCATAGCCGGCTTCTTCCAGGTAGGCCCTGGCGGCCGCCTCCTCGGCGTTCGTGCCGATCCGGTTCAAGGCGAAGGCCAAGCGCTCCTTGGGAATGCCGGCCTTGGTCAACGCGTGGAACTCGCGCACCGCTGGGATGAGGTCATC